>DASXEF010000519.1:0-24664 GCA_036490255.1 Kofleriaceae bacterium | reverse complement strand
CCAAGAACGTGTTGGATCTCGCGCGCAAGCTCGGCGCGAAGCTCGTCCACGTGTCGACCTGCTTCGTCGCCGGCCAGCGCGAAGGCGACGTATGGGAAGACGAGCCGATCGTCGGCTACTTCCCGCGCTCGGAGTCGATCTCGCGCGATTCGGACGACACCAACAAGCTGCTGGACCGTGACTTCGATCCGGCGGCCGAGATCGCCGACTGCCAGAAGATGATCGATCAGGCGCGCGAGCGTTCGAACGATCGCCAGCACATCTCCGAGTTCCGCGAGCGCGGCGCGCAGTCATTGCGCGATCAACGCCGCGATCCCGACGACGAAAACGATCTCAAGATCGCCGTCGCGCGCGAGCGCAAGATCTGGCTCAACAAAGTCCTCACCGACCTCGGCATGGAGCGCGCGCGCCACTGGGGCTGGACGAACACGTACACGTACACGAAGAGCCTCGGCGAGCAGATCATCCTGAGCGATCGCACGGTCGCGTCGACGATCGTGCGGCCGGCGATCGTCGAGAGCTCCGTGCGCTATCCGTTCGGCGGCTGGAACGAAGGCTTCAACACGTCGGCACCGCTGATGTACTTGATGCTGAAAGGGCACCGGAACGTGCCGGTCGGCGCCGACGCCGCGCTCGACGTGATTCCGGTCGACTTCGTGACCGCCGGCATGATCTTGGCGGTCGCGGCCGTGCTCGCTGGCGAGCACGAGCCGGTCTATCAGATGGGCACCAGCGACGCGAATCGGATCTCGAGTCGGCGCTTGGTCCAGCTCACGGCGCTCGCGGTGCGCCAGCATCACCTCGACAACGCCGAGACCGAGAGCGGCGCCGACGCGCTCGGCTCGCGCCTGCGTGCACGGCTCGAGTCGATGCCGGTGAGCTACTCGCGGTTCCAGACGATCTCGGCGCCGATGCTGAAGAAGGCCGCCGACGCGCTGATCGGCGTGATCGACGACAAGCTGCCGAAGTGGGGCGCGCCGCGGATCGAGGCGTTCGCCGAGCGCGCGCGCGACGAGCTGCAGCGCATGTCGACGTTCACCGGCCAGGTCCAAGAGCTCGTCGATCTGTTCAAGCCGTTCACGACCGATCACGACATCGCGTTCCGCTGCGACAACGTTCGCGCGCTGTGGGCGCGGGTCACGCCGGCCGATCAAGACAAGCTGCTGTGGGCGCCGCACTTGCTCGACTGGCGCGCGTACTGGCTCGACACGCACTTCCCCGGCCTGCAGAAGTGGACGTTCGACAAGCTCGACGAAGAGTTCGGCGCCAAGCCGAAGTCGGTCTACACGTACAAAGAGCTCGTCGAGATGTTCGAGGCGACGACGAAGCTGCATCGCAATCGTCCGGCGCTGCGCCTGCTGCACGGCGATCGCGAGCCGACGATTTACAGCTACGGCCAGATGGGCGAGCTCGGCTGGATGGGCGCGGGCGTGTTGCGCCAGCTCGGCGTGGGTCCCGGCGCGCGCGTCGCGCTGATGAGCGAGAACCGGCCGGAATGGGGCATCTCGTACTTCGCGATCGTGTTGTCGGGCGCCGCGTGCGTGCCGCTCGACAAGGAGCTGACGTTCGCCGAGGTCGAGAACTTGCTGCGCGCGTCGAGCGCGCCGGCGATCGTGATGTCGAAGCAGGTCGCCGAGCGGCTCGCCGGTGAAGCGAACCTCGCGATCCCGCTCTCGGACGAATCTCCGGCGGACGGCGGCAGGAGCGAAGCGAATAGCTGGTCGCCCGCGCATTGGGCGCTCGCCGAGAAGCTCGGCATTCGAGTGATGTCGTTCGACGAGCTGCTCGCCGAGCCCGATGTTTCGGTCGGCGCGGTGCGGCCCGACATCAAGGGCGACACGCTCGCCTCGCTGATCTTCACGAGCGGCACGACCGGCACGCCGAAGGGCGTGATGCTGTCGCACAAGAACTTCACGTCGATGGTGAGCAAGCTGTCGTCGCTGTTCACGCTGTACAAGCACGACACGCTGCTCAGCGTCTTGCCGCTGCATCACACGTTCGAGTTCTCGGCCGGGTTCTTGATGCCGCTCTTGCACGGCGCGTCGATCGATTATCTCGAGACGATCGAGGCCGACACGCTCGCCGACGCGCTCGAGCACGAAGGCATCACCGGGATGGTCGGTGTGCCCGCGCTGTGGCAGCTGCTCGAGCGCAAGATCTACAAGAACGTCGGCGACGCCGGCGCGCTCGTCGAGCGAGCGTTCGACTCGGTCATCGATCTCAACCGCTCGCTGCGCGAGAAGCTGCCGTGGGACATCGCGACCGGCAAGCTGTTGTTCTTCCCGGTCCACAAGAAGCTCGGCGGCCGGATGCGCTTGCTGATCTCGGGCGGCTCGGCGTTGCCGGCCGAGACCATGAAGTCGTTCCGAGGCCTCGGCTTCAATCTCTACGAAGGCTACGGCATGACCGAGAGCAGTCCGGTGCTCACGGTCACGCGGCCCGGCGACAAGGTCATTCCGGGCTCGGTCGGTCGGTCGCTGCCCGGCATCGACGTGCGCATCGACCAGCCCGACGCGAACGGCGTCGGCGAAGTGATCGCGAAGGGCCCGAACGTGATGTCGGGGTACTTCGAGAACGCCGACGCCACCGCGGCGACGATCCAGAGCGGCTGGCTGCACACCGGCGACCTCGGCCGGCTCGACGCCGACGGCAACTTGTTCATCGTCGGCCGCAAGAAAGAGATGATCCTGGGGCCGAGCGGCGAGAACGTCTATCCCGACGAGCTCGAGGAGCTCTACGGCGACTCGCCCGCAGTCAAAGAGATCAGCGTCGTCGGCCTGCCCGGCGAGAACAACCTCGAGACGGTCGCCGCGCTGGTCGTGCCCGATTACGAGCATGGCGATCGCGAATCGGTGCGCGAGCAAGTCCGCGAGCACGTCAAGAAGGTCAGCAAGGGCCTGCCGCTGTACAAGCGGGTCAAGATCTTCCACCTGTGGGATCACGATCTGCCGAAGACGTCGACGCGCAAGGTCCGTCGCCGCGACGTGATCAAGGAGCTGCAGAAGCTCGAGCGCGCTGCCAAAGGTGGCGCCGAGGTGAAGCAGCTCGTCCAAGCCGGCACGAGCTGGATCTTCGATCTGCTCGCCGACGTCGCGCAGAAGAAGCGCGGGTCGATCACCAGCGACAACGTGCTCGCCGAGCTCGGCTTCGATTCGCTGATGTTCACCGAGCTGGCGGCGGCGCTCGAAGCGGCCGGCGTCGAGCTGCCGGATCCGAGCGAGCTCGTCGGGCTCGAGACGGTCGCGGATGTCGAGAAGCTCGTCGCGCGCCTGGGCGCGAAGGCGAGGGCGGACAAGCCGCGTCGCGATCGCCTGACGAAGGAAAAAGCCGATGCCGAGAAGGCGAGCGACGACATAGACGTCCCGCAGCCGCTCGTCACGCTCGGCCGCAGCGCGCTTCGCGCCGGCATGCGCGCGCTGTACGAACGCGTGCTCGAGACCGACATCTACGGCCAGAAGAACGTGCCGCCTTTCGGCGGCTACATCGTCGCGGCGAACCACGCGAGCCACCTCGATACCGGGCTCGTCAAGTACGCGCTCGGCGAGCAGGGCGAGGCGCTCGTCGCGCTCGGCGCCAAGGACTACTTCTTCGACGACCCGGTGCGCCGGATGTACTTCGAGAACTTCACGAACGTGGTGCCGATGGAGCGCCACGGCTCGCTGCGCGAGTCGCTGCGGCTCGCCGGCGAAGTGATCCGCGACGGCTACATCTTGCTGATCTTCCCAGAAGGCACGCGCTCCGATACCGGCGTGATGGCCGACTTCAAGCCGTCGCTCGGCTATCTCGCGATGACGAACAAGTGCGGCATCCTGCCGATGTACTTGCACCGCACGCACGTGGCGATGCCGAAGGGCCGCTACCTGCCGAAACGCGGCGAGCGCGTCGCGTCGTACGTCGGACCGTACTTGAGCTACGCCGACCTCGCGAAGCTCGCGGCGGAGAAATCGCGCAGCGACGGCTATCGAGCGATCACGCATGCCGTCGAAGGCATCATCCGGCGGCTCGCGCCGCACGACGCCGCGTGGACCCTCGGTGAGGCCGGGACCACGCCGATGGCCGAGTTTTTGGCGACGTCTCCGCAAGATGACGACGAGGCCACTCCATGAAGACGTCGGTCCTGGTCACCGGGGCGACCGGCTTCTTGGGCGAGCACCTGTGCCGCGCGCTCGTCGATGACGGCCACATCGTGCGCGGCCTGTCGCGATCGCGCTCGGCCGTGCTCGAAGACCTCGGCGTCGAGCACGTACGCGGCGACGTGCTCAATGCCGACGAAGTCGATCGCGCGCTCGACGGCGTTTCTGCGGTGTTTCACCTCGCCGGCGCGGTGTCGCGCGATCCGGGCGACGCACAGCGAATGATGCGCTTGCACGTCGACGGCACGCGCCGCGTGCTCGAGCAGATGGCGAACGCCGGCGTGCGCCGGATGATCCTCGCATCGACGTCGGGCACGATCGGCGTGTCGACGCGCGAAGAAGTGCTCGACGAATCGGCACCGTACGCCGAGCAGATCGTCGCCGGCTGGCCGTACTACACGTCGAAGATCTATCAAGAGCGGCTCGCGTTCGAGCACGGCGAGCGGCTCGGCATCGAGATCGTCGCGGTAAATCCGTCGCTGCTGCTCGGTCCCGGCGATCGCCGGCTGTCGTCGACCGGAGACGTCCGCAAGTTCATCAAGAAGCAGATCCCGACCATCCCCGACGGCGGCATCAACTTCGTCGACGCGCGCGACGCGGCCGCCGCGACCGCCGCCGCGCTCGGTAAAGGTCGCGCGGGCGAGCGGTACCTGCTCGGCGGCCCGAACTGGACGACGAGAGAATTCTTCGCGCGGCTCGGCCGCATCGCCAACATCGCGCCGCCGCGGCTCAAGCTGCCGCCGAAGCTCAACAAGTGGGGCGCCGGCGTGATCGAAGAGATCTATCGCTGGCGTGGCAAAGAGCCGCCGATCGAGCGGATCAGCGTCGAGATGGCCGAGCACTACTGGTGGATCGATTCGACGAAGGCGCAGAGCGAGCTCGGCTTCACGCCGCGCGATCCGCAGCTCACGCTCGTCGATACCGTCGGATATCTGCGCCGCGGCGTGGACTAGCTACATCGACATGAACGCGTCGAGCAGGCTGTTGCCACCGCCGCTCGCGGCGCCGGCGATGCAGCCGGTGATCGGCGACGCGCCGAACATGCTCGCGCCGAGCGCGCCCATCGCGCAATCGTTGATCGGATTTCGCGTCGGCGCCGTCGGCTGCTGGTGCGTCGGCTGCGAGTAATGCTTTGCAGTCGCGCCACCGGTAACGCTGCGCAGATCGCTGGTGATGTCCGTCATGACGGGGCCGTTCTGCAGACGCAGTGCCACGCGTAGCGCGCCACAGAGCCCGATCTGTGTGGCGGATCGATTGGCCTGACCGCCAACGAAGTCGCCGTCAACGCGGGTAGACGGCGTTAGCATCGCCGCATGGCGCGCGACGACGACGACGACGTGCGAGTCCCGTCGCCGTTCGAGACGTTCGCCGCGTGGCTCGGGCCGCCGCGTGGATACTCGCTGACGCGCTTCGTGATCCTGCGCTTGCTCGGCGTGGTCTACGCGTTCGCGTTCCTCGGCATCGCGATGCAAGGCCCCGCGCTGCTCGGCAGTCACGGCCTCACGCCGGCCGCGAGCTATCTCGATCAGCTGCGCGCCGCGGGTCAGACGTTCTGGGACGTGCCGACGATTTTCTTCGCGAATTGCTCCGACGCGATGCTGCAGGCGTGCGCGTACACCGGCCTCGCGATCGCGATCGCCGTCGTGCTGGGTTACGCGAACCTGCCGATGCTGGCGCTGCTGTGGATCTTCTATGGCTCGTTCGAGCGCGTCGGCCAGGTCTGGTGGGGCTTCGGCTGGGAGATCCAGCTGCTCGAGACCGGCCTGATCGCCGCGCTGCTCGCGCATCCATGGGATCCGCGGCCGCTCGCGCCGCGACCGCCGCCGACGACCGCGATCGTGCTGATGCGCTGGCTCGCGTTCCGCATCATGCTCGGCGCCGGCCTCATCAAGCTGCGCGGCGACGGGTGCTGGCGCGCGCTGACGTGCCTCGACAGTCACTTCGAGACCCAGCCGATCCCGAATCCGCTGTCGCCGTGGTTTCACCATCTGCCGCACGCGGCGCACGCGGTCGGCGTCGTGTTCAACCACATCACCGAGGTCATCGCGCCGTGGTTCGTGTTCGGCCCGCGCAGGCTGCGCGTGATCGCCGGCTGCGCGATGGCCGCGTTCCAGGGCGTGCTGATCCTCAGCGGCAACTTGGCATTCCTGAACTGGCTGACGCTGATCCCGATCCTGGCGTGCTTCGACGACGACGCGCTGCTCGCGATCCTGCCGCGTCGCCTGCGCGTGCGCGTGGCCGCGCGACTTCCGGCGCGGCCGCCGCGAAGCATCCACGAGCTGTTCGCCGCGTTCGGCATCGGCTTCGCCGCGATCTCGCTCTGGGATCCGCTCACCGGCTGGCTCGGCGCGCCGGCGCAAGTCGTCGTCGCGATCGTGCTCGCGATCGCCGCGTGCATCGCGCTAGCGCGCAAGCGCGACATCCATCAGCTCGCGATCGGCGTGTTCGCGACACTCGTCGCGATCAAGAGCGTGCCGGTGATCGAGAACCTCGCCGGCTCGCACCAGGCGATGAATCGCAACTACGACCGGCTCGCGATCGTGAACACGTACGGTGCGTTCGGCTCGGTCGGCACGGAGCGCTACGAGCTCGTCATCGAAGGCACGATGGATGACGACCCGGCGCACGCGACGTGGCGCGAATACGAGCTGCCGTGCAAGCCCGGCGATGTCGATCGGCGGCCGTGCGTGCTCGGGCCGTATCATCGCCGGCTCGACTGGCTGATCTGGTTCGCCGCGATGGATTCGCGGCCGCGCGATCCATGGGTGATCCATCTCGTGTGGAAGTTGCTCGACGGCGATCCGACGATCCGCACGCTGCTCGCGGTCGATCCGTTCGGCGGCGCCGCGCCGAAATGGATCCGGATCCGTCGCTTTCGCTATCAGCTCGCACCGTCGAGCTCGAGCGCGTGGTGGATCCGCAGCGACGAGCAGCCGTGGCTCGAGCCGGTGTCGAAATCGACGCCGGGATTTGACGAAATGCTGTCCCAATACGGCTGGTCGAATTAGCCAGGCGACCAGACTTGTCGCCACATGACGCGCTCTCGATCGTCAGCGCGATCACAGTTGGCGTGCGCGACTCGCGCGTCGTCGCGTCCCGCGGGTCTCAGCTCGCCGACCACGGCATACGAACGCGCGCTGGCACCCGCGCTGCAAAACGTCTCCACATCAACATGAAGAACCTCGAAGCCATCACGGATCTCGATCTCACCACCATCAACGGCGGCAACCGCGTCACCGCGCTCGCCGATCTGATCTCGCGGCTCGGCAAGTCCGATCTGTCGGCGAAGCAGATCGGCAAGCTCGACGGCAAGCTCGACGACTACGCCGCCAAGGCCGCCAAGAAGAGCGGCAAGGGCGTCCCGGCGATCGCGACCGGCGACTTCGGTTCCGCGCCGAGCTCGTTCATTCCGATCACGGGAGACTGATCATGACGAGCCTCGACAACCATCAGCTCGCGTCGATCAGCGGCGGCGGCGCTGCAAGCGCGGTCACCAAGCTGGCGGGCCGGCCGTTCCCGCTGATCGATGCGGCGACGAGCCTCTACGACGGTTACACCAGCTACAACGACGCGCGCGGTGACGGTCACAACGTCCCGGCGTCGCTCGCCGCCGGCGCGGTCGGTACGGTCCGCAGCTTCACGCTGTGGGATCTGTGGGGCGCATCGACGCCCGCTTATTGAGCGACGTCTTCGACGACGAGCGCGCCGTCGACCCAGCGCACCGACTTGCTCGCGCAGGTGTCGTCGCACGTCTTGATCATCGCGCCGCGATCGTCGATCGCGAGCTCGGCGGTCTTGCCGTCGAACGTGCCGGCCAAGCTCGGCGCACCGCCGACCCGCCAGATCTGCATCGTCTCGCGACCATCCGTGCCGGTCGCTTTGACGAACGCGATCGGCGCACCGGCGAGCACGCCGACGATCGCGACCGCGCGCGCGTTCGGCTCGTCGAGCGGATCGACGCGATCGGCCTGGATCAGATACGCGGCCCACTCGGGTTCGCCACCGCGTGCGACCGAGCACGTGGTGAGCGCGAGCTCGCCGGCTTGCGAGTGTGTGGCGGGCTTGCACTCGGCGGGGATCGACGTCTGAGTCGTCGCCTGCGGCTCGGCGGGCGGCGTGTTCTGCGCGGTCCAGCACGACGCCAATACGAGCGGGACGCAACAGCGAAGCACGGCGCGAGTATTCCACTTTCTCGGCGCCGCAAGTAATGGTTGGCCTCGCGCGGCGGTGCATATGACAATCGTCGGGTGAGGCCGACGCTCGCGCTCGCTGTGCTCGCCGCGTGTGCGGGGCCGCCGAGCGAGCAGGCGCCGGGCGATGCCGCCGTGGTGAGCGAGCCGCCGCCGGCCGCGCCGAGCTATCAAGGCCACGTCACCGCGTTCGTCGATATCTCCGTCGCGACGATGGACAGCGCCGCGATCGCGCCGCATCAGACCGTGCTGGTCGACGGCGCGTCGATCACCGCGCTCGGGCCCGCCGCGGCGATCGAGGTGCCCGCCGGCGCGACGATGATCGACGGTCGCGGCAAATTTCTGATCCCGGGCCTGCACGACATGCACGTCCACTTGGATCACACGCACGGCATGCTCGAGCTGTTCGTCGCCGCCGGCGTCACGACGGTCCGCAACATGGCAGGCAGCCCGCGCACGGTCGCGCTCAAGAAGCTGACCGCATCGGGCGCCGTGCTCGGCCCGACGATCTACACCACAGGGCCGTTCGTCGACGGTGCGCGACCGCGCTGGGAAGCGTCGGCGAGCGTCGTGACCGCGGCGGATGCCGAGCGCGTGATCGACGAGCACGTCGCCGCCGGCTACGACTTCGTCAAGATCTACAACGGGCTCACCGAGGCGGCGTACGACGCGGTCGCCGCCGCGGCGAAGGCGCACGACTTGCGGATCGTCGGCCACGTGCCGTTCAAGCTGTCGGTCCAGCACGTGCTCGATGCCGGCCAGGCGTCGATCGAGCACCTGATGGGCTACGCCGAAGCGGTCGAGCGCGACGACTCGCCGGTCAAGAAGCAGCGCACCACCGCCGGCACGATCAAGCGCTGGATGTACGCCGACCCGCAAAAGATGGAAGAGCTCGCCGCCGAGACCGCGCGCCACGGCACGTGGAACACGCCGACGCTCGTCACCGCGGTCGCGTACGGCGATCTCTATCGCGGCAAGACGCCGAGCGATGCCGGCGATCTCGAGTCGATCTCGCCGGATTGGCGCGCGCGCTGGGATCCGCAGCATTCGCCGCGTCATTACGAGCGCTCGATCCGACACGCGATGGAGCAGGCGCACGACAAGGCGCTGGAGAACGAGCTCGCGATGGTCAAGGAGCTCGTCGCCGCCGGTGCGCCGGTGCTCGCCGGCACCGACACGCCGAATCCGTACGTCGTGCCCGGCGCGAGCGTGCATCACGAGCTCGCGCTGTTCGTCGCGGCGGGGTTGTCGCCGTATGCCGCGCTGCGCACCGCGACGATCGACGCCGGCCAGTTTCTCGGCGATCCGAACGACGGCCGCATCGCGCCAGGCGCGCACGCCGATCTGGTGGTGCTCGACGCCGATCCGCTCGCCGACATTCACGCGCTCGATCGCATCACCGGCGTGATGGTGCACGGCCGCTGGCTCGACGCGCATGACCTCCAGGAGATGCACGACACGCTCGTCGCCGAGTACCGCGCGCCGGCGTGGGATCAGCCGATCGATCTGACGGCGCAGCTACCGGGCGCGCGCGTGATGCAATATGTCGTCGCCGACAACGGCGCGCCCGTCGGCGCGTACGCGATCGCGCGCAAGGGCGACACGCTCGTCGAGCGCCAGACGCTCGAGGACGACACGATCAACACGCGCATCACGTACAGCGGCCATCGCGCGCGCGCGCTCACGCTCGACGTCGATCGCACCGAGGGCGTCACGCACGCCGACTATCGCGCGGGCGAGCATCGGCTGTTGTCGTGGCTGACGCCGGCGACCGCGTTCGAGCTGGTCGAGCCGATCGCGCGACAAGACGCGCCGGCCGACGACGAAACCGACGGCTCCGCCGCGGTGCCGATCGGCGCGGCGACGTCGTTCTCCGTCGATACGCCCGATATCGACGCCCCCGGCGCGCTCGAGCGCGGCGCGCTGACGATCACGCGCGTGCAGCCGGGACCGAACGAGCCCGCCGGTACGCGGATCTATCGCATCCGGCTCGTGCTCGATCACGTCGCGCAGGTCGCGCGCGTGACGCTCGGCGCCGACGGGTATCCGCGCGCGTTCAAGGTCTCGTCGACGACGCGGCCGATGACGCGGACGTGGACGCGTCGCAGGGACGGCGTCCGCTAAGTGCAAGGCCGGTCAGTTAGTTAGCGCGCAAGTCAGGCTCTCGCTGATCGAGCCCGAGCCCAAGCCGAAGGCTGGAGCCCGAGCCCGATCTTCCTCTGTTCCACGAGGTCGTTCGTCTCGGACAAAGGTTCGAATTTCGGGCTCGGCTGACGCTGATCCGATCGGCATGGCCGCTACGTGGACACCATCGCCGAATACGCGACCGCCGCGGCGCGTTCTACGCGCATGCTCCGCAGTGCGGTGATCGCGATCGGTGCCGTCGTCGCGACGTCGGTCGCCGCCGATCCCGCGCCGACACGCATCGAGCGGCTGTGGAGCGCACCGTCGGTTTCGACCGACGGCACGCGGATCGTCGTGCCCATGCTCACCAGCGGCGGCGGGCGCGGCGGCGACGGGCTCGCGTTCGAGCTGCGCGATCGCCACGGCAAGGTTCTCGACTCAGTCGTCGAGCACACCGTCGACGACGCGTTCGCGGACGACGGCAGCGCCGGCGATCGCGCGGTCGCGCACGCGCATCACGTCGCGGGTGTCGACTGGATGACCCGCGTCGACGCGCGCTGGAAGCTCGTGCCGCTCGCGGCGACAGGGCCGTCCGCGACCGTCGAGCTCGCCGACAACGGCACGTTGACCGTGCGTGGCCCGAAGCACCGCGTGCTCGCATCGGCGCAAGACGACGCGTGGCGCGCAAAGCCGTCGGCCGCGACGACCGCGCGGATGAACGAGGTGCTCGAGCGCGGCGAGGTGCCGTGCTTCAATCCGGCGAGCCTCGGCGCGACGTACGTCGACGTCGCGCACGAGATCGCGGCCGCCGAGATCGGCTTTCACGGCAACGACAGCTGCTGGGAGCCGGCGCCCGTGTTCGCGATCGTGACGTGGTGAATCCGGTCAGTTCCAGATGTCCTTGATGCGCGGGCCGCTACCCGGCTTGCTGTCCTTGCGGCCGCTGTTGCCGGCGCCGTCGATCGTGTCCTTGTCGGTCTTGCCGCCGCCGGTGACTTTGTCGAGAGCGATGGTGTCGATGGTCGTGAACGTGGGCTTTGCCATGCCGGCCGCTATCGCAAGCGCGATGCCGCGCGCAGGTGCGTGAGATCGCATCGAGCGCGATCGCGCGGCCGCAGCCCGAGCGCGACACAACGCTGCCCGCTTACAGCACGGCGAGCCGCGCGCGATGGCGCTCGCGTATCTCGCCGCTCGACGGCACGCGTGCACGCGGCCCGGTCGGCACGACGCCGCGCTCGGCGAATGCTTTCTTGTACGCGGCAAAGCTCCCGCCGGCGCGATGAGCGTCCATCACCGCGAGGCCGGCGCTGCGCTCGCCCTGCGCGATCATGTACTCGACACACGCCCACCGCGCGCTCGTCGGCCGGACCTCGACCTTGCCGGCGAGCCCGGCGGCGCGCAGGCCGCGGCGCAGCCGATCGAGGCGATCTTCGACGATCGCGATGCCGGCGAACGGGGTGCCGTCGAGCGGCGTGTTGCGCTTCGCGACGAACGGCGCGAGCCCGTACGCGACCTTCGGATGGATCTGCGCGAGCTGCTTCGACAGCGCGACGAGCTCGTCGACGTCGGCGTCGGTCTCGGTCGGCACGCCGAGCATCATGTAGACCTTGAGCGTCGCGAGGTTGTGGGCGCGCGCGAGCTCCGCGGATCGGATCAAGTGCTCGGCGCGCGTCGAGCGCTCGATCACGCGGCGCATGCGCTCGCTCGCGCCGTCGGCGGCGACGGTGAGCGTGCGATAGCCGCCACGCGCGAGCAGGCCGACGAGCTCGTCGTCGAGCTTGTCGGCGCGCAAGCTCGAGATCCCGACCGCGCGGCCACCGTCGACGACGTCGCGTACGATCGCGCGGATGTCGGGATGGTCCGTCACGGCCGCACCGACGAGGCCGACGCGCGTGGCCCCTTCGGGGATCCCCCCGATGATCGAGGCGCGCGGCACGACGCGCATGCCGCCGTTCGTCGAGCGCCGCATCACGCAGTACGTGCAGCCGCGCGAACAACCGCGCGCGGCTTCGGTCATGAACATGTCGGAGAGCTCGGTATGCGGCGTCATGATCTGCGACCGCGCCGGCAGCAACGCGTCGTCGGCTTGCGCGACCGGCGGCACGCGCTCGCCGTGCGAGGGCAGGTAGTAGCCGGGCTTGCCGTCGAGCGCCGCCCACAGCCGCTCGCGATCGAAGCTGCAATCGCGCGCGATCTGCACGAGCTCGGCGATGACCTGCTCGCCTTCGCCGACGACGATCACGTCGCAGAACGGCGCGAGCGGCGCGGGGTTCGAGAACGTCAGCGGGCCGCCGGCGACGATGATCGGATGGTGCGATTCGCGCTCGCTGACCAGCGCGGGGATCCGCGCGCGCGCGAGCGTCTCGACCACGCCGGCGAGCTCGAGCTCGTACGCGACCGAGTACGCGAGCAAGGGATAGCCGCCGACCGGCGCCGCGGTCTCGAGCGTGATGAACGTGGTCTCGTCTGCGGGATCGGGCAGCATCGCGCGATCGGCCGCGAAGCCGGGCATGCCGTTGATCACGCGATAGATCTGTTGATAGCCGAGCGACGACATCGCCGCGCGATACGGGCTCGGATACACGAGCGCGATCCGCGTCTCGGCTTCGACAAACAACGTGCCGCGTTCGGCGGCGAGCAGGGTACGACGATCCAAGTCAGCAACCCTCGGCGATCGCGTCGCGGCGGAAGCGCTGCAGTGTGTGCCCGTCGCTCGAGGTCCACACGTCGATGCACATCGAGCGTGCGTTGCCGGCGTCGTCGCACGCTTCGACGGTGAACTCGATGTCGAGCGAGCCGTCGCCGTCGGTGTCGATCGCGCGCGCGGGAAATCCGCTCGCGCCGGCGCCCGGCGGCGTGGTGGCATCGACCAGGTGCGCGTGCGGATCGCTCGTCACGTCGAGCACGCCGACGTTGTCGGAGCTCGCGCCGTCGGGATCCATCGGGCCGATGGGCTCGGTCGTCACCTGCCACGCGAGCGACGGATCTTCGCCGCACGTGGTGAGCGAGCGCAGCTGGGTGATCCGCGCCGCGCCGATCAGGTGCGTCGGCCCGACCAGGTGGATCTCGTCGCCGACCTTCGGCGATGGCCCGAGACACACACCGGCGGTCGCGCCCTGCATGATGCACATCCGCGGCACGCCGTTCGGTCGCCGCGCCGCGCGCTCGACGCGGACGACGCGACCCGGATGCGGCTCGGCGCTCGCCGACGCAGCTGCGCCGACGACAAACGCGAGCATCACTCCGAACCGCATGGCTCATGATAGCAGGCGAGAGCCGTGGTAACCCACCGGCATGGCGCTCCGCTATTCGGTCGACCTCGCGCAGGCCGCGAATCACCTCGTCTCCGTCGAGCTGCGGTTCGCGCCGGCGTCGGATCACGTCGATATCGCGCTGCCGGCCTGGTGTCCGGGCAGCTACTTGATCCGCGACTACGCGCGGTTCGTGCGCGAGCTGACCGCCACCGCCGACGGCAAGCCCGTCGCCGCGACCAAGCTCGACAAGCAAACCTGGCGCATTGCGGCTTCGGAGGCGCGAGAGATCTGCGTGCGCTACCACGTCTACGGCCACGAGCTCACGGTCCGCACGAACCACATCGACGGCGAGCACGCGTTCCTGCACGGGCCGGCGACGTTCGCATACCCGATCGCGCAAACGCGCGAGCCGATCGAGGTCGCCGTGCGCGCGCCCGCCGGCTGGCAGGTGATCACCGCCGCGACGAAATCGGGCGAGCACTACACCGCCGCGTCGATCGACGAGCTGTTCGATCAGCCGTTTCACATCGGCCGCGTCAACGTGATCGGCCTGCCGACCAAGGTTCCGGCGCGGCTCGCGATCTGGGGCGAGCGCGTGCCCGGCGGCCCGTTCGACGAGGCGCGGCTCGCCGCCGATCTCGGCGCGATCGTCGACGATCACGTCGCGCGGTTCGGCGAGGCGCCGTTTGGCGAGTACACGTTCATGCTGATGCTCGCCCACGACGCGTACGGCGGGCTCGAGCATCGTGCGTCGAGCGTCAACTTGTTCAATCCGCACTTCGCGGGCAGCCGCAAGCACTACGAAGGCCTGCTCGAGCTGTTGTCGCACGAGCTGTTTCACGCGTGGAACGGCAAGCGCATCGCGCCCAAACCGCTACTCGACTTCGACTACACGCACGAGGCGTACACGCCGTGCTTGTGGCTGATGGAAGGCATCACCAGCCACTACGATCGGTTCGCGCTGCGCACGAGCAACCGGATCACCGCGAAGAGCTTGCTCGACAAGATCCTCGACGATTGGGCGCGGCTGCAGGCGACGCCGGGCCGCACCGCGCAGAGCCTCGAGCAGAGCTCGTTCGACGCGTGGATCAAGCTGTACAAGCCCGACGAGTCGAACCTCAACACGACCGTGAGCTACTACCTCAAAGGCGGCCTCGCGATGGTCGCGTTGGATCTGCAGATTCGCCGGCGCACAGAGGGCGCGAAATCGCTCGACGACGTCTTGCGCGCGTTGTGGCGCGACTACGGCGCGCCGCGCGTGCCGCATCCCGATGATCTGCAGCCGGTGTTCGAAGCCGCGACCGGGCTCGCGCTCGGCGAGACGTTCGATCGCGTGATCCGCGGCACCGACGATCCCGATCTCGCGACCGAGCTCGCGCACGTCGGGCTCGAGCTCAAGGCGACGTTCGATCCCGCACAGATCGCCGACGGTCTGTCGGCGGTGTGGCTCGGCATCACGACGAGCGGGACGAAAGTTACCGGCGTGCTCGACAACTCGCCGGCGCAGCGCGCGGGCCTGGCGCCCGGCGACGAGCTCGTCGCGATCGATCGGTTTCGCGCGAGCGGCGACGGCGAGCTTCGCACGCTGCTCGGCACGCGTACCGCGGGCGAGCGCGTCGCGATCGCGGCATTTCGTCGCCACAAGCTGATCGAGCTGCATGCGACGCTCGCGACCGCGCCGCCGACCCGCTACGAGCTCGTCGGCGTTGCCGACGCTGGCCCTGCCGCGGCGCGCTATCAGGCGTGGCTCGGCGAGCCTCATCCTGGCGCCCAGACGCTCGCGAGCGTGACCGCGACGGCGCGGTGGGTATGAGTTTGCTAAGCTCGCCCGCGATGCGTCGTGTACTCGTTGTCGTCGCCGTGCTCGCGCTCGCGGCGTGCTCGAAGAAGGACTCGTCGACCGGGCTCGCGCCCGCACAAGATTGGGGCGCGGCGCAAGGCGGCGCGAATCCGCACACCGGCGCGGTCGCCGGCAACAACCCGCACGCGGCCGAGCCCGACAATCCGCATGCCGGCCTCGGGCTGAACGCCGAGGGCCAACCCGAAGATAACGCCGACAGCGCCGACAATCCGCACGCGGGTCTTGGCATGGCGACCGGCGACAACCCGCACGCCGGCGGCGGTGTCGACGTCAGCAAGCTCGGGCTGTCGCCGCCGGATCCGAATCGCGCGATCGATCCGTCGCGGTTCGTCAAAGGCACGATCACGCTCGACGCGAAGCTGGCGCCGCACGTCAAAGCCGGCGGCGTGATCTTCATCGTGGTCAAGCGCGCCGACGCGAGCGGGCAACCGACCGGCACGCCGCTCGCCGTCGACAAGCTGACGTGGCAAGCCGACAAGCTCGCGTTCGAGCTCGGCGAGCAACAGGCGATGGTCGACGGCACGCAGCTCACCGGCGACGTGATCGTGCAAGCGCACTACGCCCAGGATGGCGACGCGCTATCGAAGGCGGCCGGCGACGTGCTCGGCCAGACGCGGGTGAAGATTCCCGCCGACCACGTCAACGTCGTGCTCGATAAAGTCTTGGACTAGAACGTCCCGAACGCGGCGAGCCCGTTGCCCGTCGGCACGACCGAGACCGTCGCGCGCTCGGTCGGCTTCGCGTCCTGATTCCAGCCGTAGATGAACAGGCCGAGGCCGGCTGCGATCGCGACGCCGCCGCCGATCGCGAAGATGTACGTGTCGCGATTCCACGCCGCGCCTTGCGAGGTCCACTCGTTGATCGGCACGCCGTCGATCTGCGACGGCCACGGCTGCATGATGTTGTGGTTGTTGATCTGATCGCTGAGGCTCTTCGCCTCGAGCCCGAACGTGATCCCCGCGATCACGCCCGCGATGCCGACCGCGCCGACCGCGACGCCGGTGTACTCGAGGCCGCGGCCCGGATGTTCGTCGTCGGATGGTCCGCCTGTCGGACCGAACGCGCCGGTGGTCGCCGATCCGGAGCCTTCGAAGCCGGGCTCGGCGAGCGTCGTTGACTTCGGCGGCGGTGGTGGCGGCGCCGGCGCTTTGCACACGGCATCGTCGTCGGCGGGTGGGTTGCCGAGATCGATCTGGATCGCCTTTGCCTTCGCGATCGCGTAGCTCGCGTTCGATCCGGTCGGGTCTGCATCTAAGTACTTGCAGAAGTACTTCAATGCCTGGATCGGCTTCTTCGCCTGCTCGTACTCGGAGCCGATGTTCGACAGCAGGATCGGCTGCGGGATGATGTCGTAGGCGGCTTTGTAGAGATCGATCGCCTGGTCGTGATCGCCGGCCTGGCTCTTCGTGATCGCTTTTTTGACCAGGTCGCCGGCTTGCTGGAGCTGCGCTGGCGTCGGCTTGTCGGCACGCGCCAACAACGGCACTGCGATCAGCGCGATCACGCCGAGCTTCCCCATGCTCGTAAAGCGTATCACGCGTTCGTGCGCAGCTGCTCGAACAGCGGGGCGATGCGCGCGACGACCTCGTCGTGGATGTGGCCGTTCGAGCCGACGAGCCCGCGCGGATGACCCATGCTGTCGCCGGCATAGCGCACGGCGCCTCCGAACAAGTCGGTGAGCCTGCCACCCGCGCGCGTCAAGATCGCTTCTGGTGCGCAGGTATCCCACGCCTTCGTTTTCGGCCACGGATTGACGTAGAGGTCGCGCAGGCCGAGCGCGATCAGCGACAGCTTGACGCCGACCGAGCCGACGTTTTGCTCGTCCGCGATGCCGAGCGTCGTCTTGACCGCGTCGATCTGCGGCGAGCGATGCGATGCCGACGCGACGAGTCGCGCATCGCCGGCGCGCGCGACGGTCGAGACGACGAGCGGCCGCACATCGTCCGGTGTCCGGACGAATGCGCCGTCGGGCGAGGCGTAGAACGTGCGCCAAGAACCTGCGACCGTCGGCTGATGCACGACGCCGATCGTCGGCCTGCCGTGCTGCACGAGCCCGATCATGATCGAGAAGCCGTCGCTGCCGCGGATGAAGTCCTTGGTGCCGTCGATCGGATCGACGAGCCAGAACCGCTCGGCGCCGAACGCGCCGGCCGCCGCCGGCAGCTCTTCGGAGATGATCGGATCGTCGGGGAACGCCGATGCCAGGCCGGCGACGATGAGCTCCGACGCGAGCCTGTCGGCGATCGTCACCGGCTCGTCGCCGAGCTTCATCTCGACGCCGAGCGCGCCGGCGTTGCGAATGCGCACGACCTCGTCGCCCGCCTTGCGCGCCAGCTCTAACGCAACGGCTAGCTCGGCCACAGCAGCTGCTTGGTCTCGTCGACGCTCGCGACCGAGCGCCCCGAGAGCCGTACGAGCTCGGCGGCCGCGGCGACGAGCTCGCCGTTACTCTTCGCCATCGCGCCGTTCGGCAAGTAGAAGTTGTCCTCGAGCCCGACGCGGACGTCGCCGCCGAGCGACAGGGCCGCCATCGCGAGCGGCCACTGCTCGCGGCTGATGCCGATCACTTTCCAGCGCGAGCCGGCCGGCACTTGCTCGGCCTGGAACGCGAGGTGGCGCGCGCTCGCCGGAATCCCGCCGAGCACGCCCATGATGAACGAGAAGTGATACGGCGCCTGCAACAGGCCGAGGTCGGCGAGGACTTTATGCGAGTTGGTGTGGCCGGTATCGAAGCACTCCATCTCGGGCTTGACGCCGTGCTCCTTCATCGCGCGCGCAAACGCGATGATGTCGTCGAACGAGTTCGCGAACACGAAGTTGAACGCGAACTGCTGCTTGTCGTGGTTCCACTTCGCGTAGTTCATCGAGCCCATGTTGAGCGCCGCGACGTGAGGGCGTTGCGCGAGGTGATTCACGCGCTCGGTCATCGGCCCGGCACCGCCGGTCGACCAGTTGATCAGCACCGGGCAGCGCGCCTTGGTCTCGTCCATGATCTTCTGGAACGTCGCGGGCGCCCACGTCGGCGAGCCGTCGTCGTTGCGCGCGTGGATGTGGACGATCGATGCGCCGGCGTCGTACGCGCGCTTCGCCTCGTCGGCGATCTCGACGGGCGTGTACGGGATGGCCGGGCAATGCTTCTTGGTCGTGACCGCGCCGGTGAGCGCGCACGAGATGATGACGCGTTCGTTCACGCCTCGGAGCTTAGCCGAACGCGAACGCCGGAACGCTCGCAAGATCGTCGATCAGCGCGCCGCGCGGGTGGCTTTGCACGAACGCGCGCTCGTAGGCGGGTGTTCTCGCCGATGTAACGAGCCCGACGCGGGCACCGAGCGCGAGCGGCATCGCGAGATCGAGCTCGAAGATGTCGCCGACGACCACGAGCTCGGCAAACGTCGCATTCGCCTCGTCGAGGATCTGCTTCAAGATCGCGAAGTATTCGCGCCGGCGCAGCAGCACGGGCCGCGCGAGATCGGGCACCTCGAGCGACTCGGGCGCGCCCTGCCACGAATCGTCGACATCGAACTTCTTCGCGTAGCCGCGCACGCGCGAGGTCAGCCACGCGACGCCGGGCACGTCGCGATCGAGCAGCGCGATCTTGCCGGCGACGGCATGCGTGTCGGAGTTCGTGACGATCCACGTCGGCGAGCCGGCGAGGGTGCGCAGCGTCTCGCCGGCCTTCGCGCGAAACACCGGGTGCCCGAGCGTCTTGGCGTAGTTGTACTTGTAGAGCACGCTGCCGAGCAGGCGACCGCGATCGACCGGGTCCTTCATCGCGCCCGCACGATCGAGAATTCTGTGAGCGATCGGCACCATGCGCAGGTAGGGATCGACCGTCGCGGGCGCGACCGCGCGGCCCATCCACAAGAACGGGTGCGACGCCGGCGCGCGCTCGAGCTCGGCTTCGACCTCGGCGGCCAGCTCGAGGACCTCTGGATCGCCGACAGGGCGGCCGACCAGCGTGCACAGATCATCCAGGTAGCCGTCGCGAAACGGCCGACCTTCGGCTTCGGCATCGGTCATCGTGCCGTCGAAGTCGAGGACTAGTACGCGCGCGGGCATCCGCGGGCAACGCTACCTCAGTTGTGGATGAGGTTGAAGCTCGCGGACGACGAGCCGCTCGCCGTCACGGTCAGCGTCTGCGGCGCGACGTGGTGATTGGCTTCCACCACGCTGATCTCCCACGTACCGGCCGACACGCCGTTGATCGTGTACGCGCCGCCGGTCGTCGTGGTCGCGGTGAACAAGCCGCGATTCACGCGCACGGTCGCGCCGACGACGGGCTGATCGTTCTCGTCGAACACGCTGCCAAACACGGTGCCGGTGCCCGGATCGGTGCCGACGCGAACCACGACGTGCGCTGCGATCTTCGTCAGGTTGCCGACGGTGTCCTCGCTGATCACGTGCAGCACCCAGATCCCGTTCGCGACGTTCGAAACCAGCAGCTGCTTTTGCGAAGCGGGCAGGGCCGTGTCGCTCGTCGTCGGGATCGTGTCGCCGAAGTTGTCGAACACGTAGTGGACGCGCGCGAAGCTCGCGTCGGCGCTGGGCAGCGTCCACTGGAAGAACGGGTTCGCGTTCGCGTACCACGTCGTCGCCGACGGATGGCTCGTCGAGCTCGCGGCCGGCGCCGCCGTGTTGATCGTGATCGGCAACGTCGTCTCGACGGCGCCGAACGCCGACGACGCGTCGAGCGGGATCACGTGGACGTAGTTCTGACCCGCGACGAGTGCGGCCTGTGCGACGCCGAACGTCTCGACGCCCGAGAACGTGCCGGTCGCCGGCGTCGGCAACGTGTACGGATTGGTATCGACCGAGTGCATGTAGCCCTGCGCGGTCGTGAACGGTCGCTCGTGCGAGACCGTCATCGTCGTGAAGTTGTCGTTGTAGACGAGGCTCGAGTTCGGCTGCGTCGGCGATGTCACGTCGATCGGTGGCCGGCGCCCCTGCGTGACGTCGCCGATCGTCGTGCCCGTGTTCGCGAGCGACGTGCCGTACATCAAGCGAATGCGGCCGTAGCCCGCCGTGTTGCCGCCCGTCGTCGAGATCGAGCCGGTCACTTCGATCGTGTCGCCGGCGAGCTCGATGCCGCCGCCCGCGCCGCCCGACGGATCGTTCGTCTGTATGACCTGACCGGGTGCGAGCAACTGGCCCGCGATCGTGATGTCGTGCGTCGCGATCAGTCGCAGCGTGCCGCCGCCGTGCGTCGTCACCGCCGCCGAGCCGGCGTCGCAGCCGTACAAACCACTCGCGCCGCCGAAGCCGCCGCCTTGCACCGCCGATTCGTTTTCGCCGCCGACCGCGACCACCATCGTCGAGTTGTTGCCCGCCGGATTGCCGTAGTTCGCGACCTCGTAGCCGTAGTCGTAGGACGTGTAATAGAAGTAGCAACTCTCGCCCGACACATCGTTGCTCGTCGGCGCGACGGCGATCGCCGCGCCCGCTTCGACCGTGATGCTGTCGGCGATGATCGTCAGATCGCCGCTCGACGCGGTCAACGTGCTGCCGTTACCGACGTCGAAGTTGCCGGCGACGATCACCGTGCCGTCGTAGTTCGAGTTCGAGCCGACCATCAACTGGTCGAGCGCGCACTGGCCGGCCTGGCAGAACGTCGACGCGCACGACTGCGTGTTGCTCCACGTCGAGCCGTCCGCGCTGCAGGTCTGGACCTCGTTGCCTTCGCACCGCGTCGCACCCGGCGTGCACGTCGGGTCCTGGCAGACGCCGCCGCTGCACCCGCTCGAGCAGCTCTGCTCGAACAGCCACGCGGTACCGGCGTTGTTGCAGACCTCGACGTCGTCGTTGCTGCCGCAGCGGAACGAGTGCGGCGAGCACACGACGTCGCTGCCGCTGCCGGCCTCGAGCTGGCACGTGCTCGAGCAGCCGTCGCCCGACACGGTGTTGCCGTCGTCGCACTGCTCGCCTGGATCGAGCACTCCGTTGCCGCAGAGTGCCGATGCGGAGCCCGAGCCCGAGCCGATGCCGCCGTCACCCGTCCCGTCGTCGTCACCGCCGCCGGTCGCACCGTTGTGCGAGCCGCATGCCGCGAGAATCAAGAGCGCGCACGTCCATCTCATGCCGGGTGGAGCCGCGAGCCGGCACCCGGTCGCATGAAAAGTGCGGCTTACCTGATCTTCTGGACGGTCTCGGCGCCACCGGCTTTGCGCAGCCGGAGCTGGCCGGCCGCGGTATCGATGTGATCCCAGTCGGGGACGAGCGTGATCACGTCGCCGTTCTCGACCTTGACCGGCGCGCTGGTCAGCTTCGTCGCGGCCGTCGCTTTGTCCTTCGTGGTCCCGAGCTCGAACGTCACCGTCGCCGCCGCACCGGTGTGCGTGTACACGACAGAGGCGCGCTTCGCGTCGAATGCGAGCCGGCCCTTCGCGTTGGCGGCGAGCGCGGTGTGCAGCGTGACGTCGTGCCAGCTCTTGTCGGCGAGCCGCGCCGCGATGTGCGGCGAGAACGTCTTCGCGACGCTGCTGCCGATCTCGGCGGCCCCGGCCGCGGCATCGAACACGACGGTGTCGGTCGCGCCTTTCTGCGACGGCGTCTTCGCGAGGTCGAGCACGAACCCGTTGGTCACCAAGCCGGCGGAGTACGTCGCGCCCGCGCCGTTCTCGAGCGTGATCGTGTACGTCGACTTCGCATCGACGATGAACCATGGATCGACCGGGTTATCGGCCAGCGCCAGCAACGCGCGACCGCGCGCGATGCTCGTCGCCGCGTCGTGATTCGGCGTGCCGTCGGCGGCGAACAGCTTCTTGCCCGATGCGTCGGTGACCTGCTTGACCTTCGCACCGGTCGCGCCGCCGAAGATCTCGTGCAACAACCCCGTGTCGGGCGCATCGGGATCGGCGTCGAACACCTTCATCGACAGCACGGTGAGGTCGTGCTTCGTGCTGCCCGTGTAGTTCACGCCGTGCTCGTCGTTGTAGACGTACGTGTCGTCGGCCTTGACGAGGATCCGGCTGAGCTTGAGTCGCGTCGCGTGGTCTTTCGGATTCGTATCTTCGTCGGGCTTGCCGGTGAAGAACGCGCTATTGCCCGCATCGACGAACGCGACGTTCGGATCGGAGACGTCGATCTCGAAGCCGCCCGGACCGGCGTCGGTGGTGTCGCGCACGTCGTACGCGACCACCGCGTGACCTTCGAACTTGCTCCACGAGAAGATGCTCATCACCGCGCCGGGCCCCTCGCTGAACGCCGTCTTGAGCAGCCCGCGCAGGTTGTCGTGCGTCGGGTGCTGCTCGATCAGCTTGCCGAGCACGTGGCTCTCGAGTTGCCACAGGTGCTGGCGATGGATCTTCTCGGCGATCGGCGGAACCGTCGAGCCGCCGTTGGTCAGCGCCGGACCGCGGACGTGCCACACGTCGAACGCCGAGCCCGGCTTCGACGCATCGTTGCCGTCCCATCCCGCGTACGACGACGTCGAGATCTCGCCGTCGTTGAACCGCAGCGACGTCAGCGAGAACCCGAAGCATTGACCGCTCTGCAGCGCCGCGTCGGCGATGGCCAGGTAGATCGGATCCCAGATGTCGAAGCCCCACGGAAAGTCCCCGATGTTGTAATCGCCGACCATCTGACCGAAGTCGTGGCTGTTGCCGAACGCGAAGCCCCAGATGTTGCGGTAGCTATCGACCTTGATGTCCTTCTTGAATGCGCCGTTCGCGGTCGTCACGGTGAGCGCGCCGCTCGTGGCGTCGATCGGCATCGCGAGCTTGAGCGACAAGCCGTCCGCGCTCGCCTTGCCGTCGACCGCCGCATCGGTGTTGCCCACGGTCACTTTCGATTTCGCGCAGAAACCTTGGCCGTCGAGCGTGACGGTATCGCCGGCTTTCAGGAACCGCGGCGTCGCCGGCAGGTTCGGCGACACGCCGTCGATGCGACCCGGCGCGAGCTTGTACGCGACGTGCAGCGTCGACGCCGCGCCCTTCGTCGGCGTGACGACCACGTCGAAGCGACCGTCGGGTCCGCTCGCGCGATCGGTCTTGAAGCGAACGTCGATCAACACGGTCTTGCGGCCGCCGATCGCGACCGTCTTCGCCGTGGTCGCGGTGACGCCGTCGGGGACACCGCGCAGCTCGACGCCGAGCGAGCCGCTGACGCCATCGCCGATCAACAGGTTCATCGGCGCGTCGGGGATTCCGCACGGCGAGAACAGCACGCTGTCCTGACCGTCGGCCGTGCCGCCCTTCGCCGTCACGTCGAGGTGGTTGATGCCGCGCACCTCGATCGTCGTGCCCGCGGCGCCCGTCGCGACGACCTGCGCGCCGCTGTAGGCCATCGCCGTGACCGTCACGTACGCGGTCGCACCCGGCGGCGCCGTCGGCGAGACCGTGATCGTCTGGCCTTTGACGCTCGCCCACGCCGGCACGCCGTCGAACTTCATCGTGACCCTCGGCTTCGGCGGGACCTTGTTGCGCGCGCCTTGCTTGTAGCCGGTCACCTCGGCCGAGACCGTTCCGCCCTGCGCGATCGCTTCGCTCTGGCCGAACTTCAGCTCGATGGTCCCCAGGAAGTCTTCGTCGGCTGGGTTCCCCAAACTGCCGCGAGTGCACTTCTCACACGGCGCCGCGGCAGCGCTCCGCGCGAGCGCCGTTGCAGCGATGAACACGACACCCAGCCATGGAGCTCTCATGCAGCGGCCATCAGCAACGCGCATGCCGCGCGAAGTCAGTGCGAACCACGGCGTTGCGAGGCGCGAGTGTTCCAACGTGGAACACCGGTGTTCCAACTCGGATCGGCTTAACACCGGTATATCGCGCCGCAACGCATCGCAACGTTCGCGCGCCTAGCCTGAGATCAGGAGGCCGTATGCATCGCATCGCGCTCGCGCTCACTATCTGCACCGCTGCCTGCACCTATGCGCACGTCGGATCCGGCGAGGTCGCCGTCGTGCGCACGCCCGACGGTATGTCGCCGACCGTCTACACGACCGGCGACTGGAAGATCGGCTACGACGATCACGCCATCAACTACACCACGCGCTCGCAAGAGCATGCCGAGCAGCTGCAGGTCCAAGCCGCGGACGGTCTCGGCATCACGCTCGACACGTCGATCCGCTGGCACATCGTGCCGAACGAAGCCGTCGCGCTGCACACCGAG
>DASXEF010000937.1:0-20191 GCA_036490255.1 Kofleriaceae bacterium | reverse complement strand
GCTCGCCGAGCCGCATCGCCTCGGCATCGTCCATCGCGATATCAAGCCCGACAACATGATGTTCGTGCGGCCCGGGATCGAGCTCGAGACCGCGCCGATCGGCCCGTTCGTCAAGCTCGGCGATTTCGGCATCGCGCGGCTCGTCGAACAATCGGTGCCCGACGGCGCGACGCGTGAAGGCGCGGTGCTCGGCACGCCCGAGTACATGGCGCCGGAGCAATGCCAGGGCACGAGCGTGTCGCCGGCGACCGACGTCTACGCGCTCGGCGCGTGCTTGTTCACGCTGATCGCGGGCCGGCCGCCGTTCGTCGCAGACGCCGACAATCCGATGAGCGCGATCTTGCGCCACTTGAACGATGCGCCGCCGAAGCTCGACGAGGTCGCGCCCGACGCATCGCCCGCCGTGGCCGAGCTCGTCGCGCGGTGTCTCGCCAAAGATCCGAAAGCGCGGCCGCAAGACGCGACCGAGCTGCTCGCCGCGATCGAGCAGCTGTGCGACGGCACCGCCGCGCTGATCACCGCACATCCCGCCGCGCCGATCGTGCGCGAGCAGAGCGTGCTGACGTACGCGTTCGAATGGGAGCTCGCGAGCTCGCCCGACGCGTTGTGGCCGTTTGTCTCGAACACCGAGAAGATGAATCGCGCGGCCGGGCTCGCGCCGGTCAAGTTCGAGATCGAATCGAGCTCGACCTCCGCGTCGTCGGGCACCGCGACGACCGGTCGCCAGCGCGTCGCCGGCCTGGCGATGCAATGGAAAGAGCATCCGTACGAGTGGATCGAAGGCAGCCGTCACGTCGTGCTGCGCGTGTTCGACAAGGGCGTGCTGCGCTGGTACGTCGCCGAGGTCACGCTCGAGCGCTTGCCCGGCGGCGGCACGAAGCTGCGCAACGTCGTGCGAATGGAGCCGCGCAGCTGGATCGCGCGGTTCATGTCGCGGTTCGAGATCGGCGTGCGCTACAAGCGCCGGCTCGATCGCGTGTATCGCCGGCTCGATCGCGTGCTCGCGGCGGGCCCCAAGCCGGAGATCGATCCGATCGATCCGGAGATCGCGGTCTCCGACGTCGCGCGCGCCAAGCTCGACGACGGCCGCGTGATGCTCGCGAAGGTCGCCGATCCGCGCGCCGCCGACGCGCTCGTGTCGTATCTCGCGCATGCATCGGATCAAGACGTCGCGCGGATTCGTCCGCTCGAGCTCGCGTCGAAGTTCGGCGTGCCCGAAGACGCGCTCGTCGACGCGAGCCTGCACGCCGCGCGACTCGGCTTGCTCGAGATGGTGTGGGACGTGATCTGCCCGTCGTGCCGGATCCCGTCGTCGGTCGTCGATTCGCTCGCGAAGATCGAGGAGCACGGCTCGTGCAAGGCGTGCGAGCTCGGCTACACGGTCGATTTCTCGCGCGCGATCGAGCTCGCGTTTCGCGCGTCGCCGGCGATCCGCGAGGTCGAGACGCGGACGTTCTGTATCGGCGGCCCGGCGCACTTTCCGCACGTCGCGGCGCAAGTGCGGCTCGCGCCGAACGAGCGATTCGCGCTGTCGTTGTCGCTCGCGCCCGGCTACTACCTCGTGCGCAGCCCGCAGTTGCCGCGCGCGCACGAGCTGCGCGTCACCGCGTCGGGCGGCGTGCGCCGCGTCGACATCACGCTCGGCGAGCGCGCCGAGCTGCCGGCGTTATCGGCCGGCGATCAGCTGCTGACGATCGTCAACCCGGAAGCGCGCGAGGTCGTCGTCCGCGTCGAGCGCGCGGGTGATCGCGCGTTCGCGTTGTCGGCGGCACGCGTCGCCTCGCACGCGACGTTTCGCGAGCTGTTTCCGGATCAGGCGCTCGCACCCGGCCGGCTCATGGCGGTCACGCAGGCGACGCTCGCGGTCGCGCAGCTCGACGACGCGCAGCACTTGTTTCGCGAGCTCGGCGACGCGCGCGCGTTTCCGGTCGCGGTGCAGTTCTTCGAGCTCGCGCAGACTGTCGCGAAAGAGCACGGCGGCTCGCTGATCAAGACGTTCGGCGGGATCGCGATCGCCGCGTTCGAGCGGCCCACAGCCGCCGTCGAAGCCGCGCTCGCACTGCAAGCCGCCGTACGCGCGCATCCGGTGACCGGCGAGCTGCGTTGCCGCATCGCGGTGCATCGCGGCCCGATGATGGCGATGACGCAGGGCGGTCGGCTCGATTACTTCGGCCAGCACGTCGAGCTCGCGCTCGCGCTCGCCCCTTCGGTTCCCCCCGGGGCGATCGGCGTGACCGAGGCCGTCTGCCGCGAAGTTGCGGTCGCCGAGCGGCTCGCCACCGTCGAGAATCTCGGCCTACACGTGCTCACAGACGGCTCGTGGATCCAGCTCGTTCGCGCGCAATAACGTCGACGCGCGCCGCGTTGCAATTGCATGGCCCGTCCGCTCGCCGCGTTCGTCATCACCCTCGGGATCGCCGCGCCCGCGCTGCTCGATGCGAACATCGAAGTCGACGGCAAGAAGCTGCGACCGCGCGAGAAGACGTTCCAGGTCGACGACACGCGAGTGACGATCGACGTCGATCGCGCGCTCGTCACGACCGGCGACCGCGTCATCGCGACGGTCGTCGCGTACAGCGACACGCCGAAGAAAGTGCAACTCGATCTACGGCTCGTGCAGACGCACCTGCAGCTCGGCGAGCGCGTCGAGCCACCCGCACATCAGATCGATCGCGAAAAGCTCACGCTCGAAGCGACACCCGAGGGCGGCAAGACGACGGTCGCGCTCGTGCTCGGCTCACCGCGCAAATCGCTCGGTCAGCTCGATCGTTTCGCGATCTACGTCGGTGCGCACGGCACGCCGTCGCCGACCAAACCCGACTACGACGGCGGCGCCGACAGCGGCACCGATTTCTGGCAGGCGAACATCGAGGCCGGCAAGGCCGCGAGCGTCGACGTCATGGGCTGGAGTGGCAACTCGATCTCGATGAAGACGACCGTCGAAGACAAGATCGTCGCGGGCGAGCCGTTCATCATCGACGTCCGCGTCAAGAACACGACGGGCTCGGTGCTGCCCAACAAGCCGGTCGTGCAAGTCCAGACCGGCGCCACGCTGGCATTGCCAGGCAGCGACGACGACGAGATCGAGATCGACGCGCTCGACGTCGATCGCGACGACAACGGTGTCCCACAACCGATCAAGCGCGGTGCCGAGACGATCAGCCGCTTCCGCATCGCGCCGAAGCATCCGCAGAAGCAGATCACGCTCGCGATCAGCGCGGACGCCTACAACACCGGCATCGGGCCGATGCTCGGCGGCGCGCGCGACGCGATCACGTTCCACGCCGCCGACGCCGACGCGAAGGTCGCTCTCAAGTGAAAACGCTCGCGGCGATCGCGCTCGGCATCGCCGTCAGCATCGCGCTCGTTCATCACCGCCACGCGACGAGCGCGAAGCTCGTTCCCGAAGATGCGAGCGGCGCACTGTCGCGCATCGCGATCCACTACGCGCCCAATGCCGATCGCGTCGCGCTCGGCGTGTGGAAGCAGCTGTTCGCCGTGCTGCCCGCGGCGGTCGACGTGCAGGTCGAGGTCGCGCAGCAAGCCGACTTCGATCGCCTCATCCGCGAGCTCGCGGGCACGCCGAACCTGTCGCGCATGCACCCGGTGATCGTCGGCACGTCGATCACGACGTGGTCGCGCGATCGCTACGCCGCGCTCGACAACGACACGATCCTCGCACCGCCGCGCGTCGAGGCCGCATATGCCGATCGCGCCGGCGATGCGAATTCCGCCGCGGCGATCTCGCGCGCGTTGTATCACCGCGAGCCGAACACCGCCGGGTTCGCGTTCGAAGGCGGCGACCTCGCGGCGACGCCGCACTTCGTGTTCGCCGATGCGAACCTCGCGGCGCGCAACCTCGCGCGCGGCGATGTCGATCGCGCGTCGATCGAGCGCGAGCTGACGCGCCGGATCTCGCAGCAGCTGATCTGGCTGGGCGACCATCCGGGCGAGGTGCCGCAGCACCACATCATGATGTACATGATGCCACTCGACGACACGACGGTCGCGGTCGGCGACGTTCGCGCGGGCGTCCAGCTGCTCGCGAAAGAGCCCGCCGGCGATTCGCTCGATCTCGACGACACCGCCGTGCAAGCCGCGCGGTTCGATCGCGCCGCAGAGCTGCTCGCCGCGCGCGGCTTCAAGGTCGTGCGCGTGCCGGCGCTCGTGCTCGACGGTGGCGGCGCGTTCGTCACGTACACGAATGCCGTCTTCGATCGCCGCGGCGAGACGCGCATCGTCTATCTGCCGACGTACGCGCTGCCGGTGCTCGATCTCGCGGCGCAACACTTCTACGAATCGCAGGGCTTCGAAGTCCATCCGATCGACGTGTCGTCGATCTACAAGCTCGACGGCTCGCTCGGCTGCCTCGTCAACGTGCTACAGCGCTAGGATCTCGACGCCGCTCGTCAGCGAGTACGTGCCGAGATCCGACGAGCCGATCGTGATCGGTCCCGGGCCGGTCGTCACGCCGCGATAGCGCCCGATCGCTTGAAAGTGACCGTTCGGCGCGGTGGCCGCGTCGTCGGTGATGTCGAAGAGCGTGTCTGCATCGGGCGTGCGCGCCATATCGGCTTCGCCGTGATGAAAACCGCCGATGATCCAGCTACCGGCGGCGGTCGCATCGACGGTGACCTCGAGCGCGGTGTCGCCGGTTTGATCCGAGTGCGATCCGTTCGCGCCGACGAGCGGGCTCGCACCCGCGAACGAGTACACGCCGAGCGTCATCACCGCGGTCTCGACCGTCGAGCTGCGCATGCCGGTGACGACGATGTTGTCGAGCGCGTCGGGCGCGTACGCGGTCCAGATACCGTCGCCGGAAGTCCCGGGCGGGACGCTGCCGGGCATGAACGTCGAGTACGCGACTTGTGTCCACTCGAGGCCGCCGCCGCTGATCGACAGCGGTTGCTCGTCGGTACCACCGGTTCCCCACACGAACACGGCGACGAGCAGGCGGTTCGGGCCCGGCGTCGAGAACGGCGCGGTCGCGACCGTGTTGCTGCCGGTCGAGTTCGCGTTCATCACGACCGGAAAATTTTGATCGAGCGTCAGCGGCGGCGGCGCGTCGATCGCGCTATCAGCCGGCGCGTCGATCGGCAGTGCGCGCGCGCCGAAATCGATCCGGCCACAAGCAGCGAGCACGACGACGGCGGCGATCGCGATGCGCATGTCATTCCTGCGGCAACCGGCCCGGCAACACGGCCGTCGGGCGATGGCGTTCGTCGTCTTTGACGACGAAGCGGCGATGGCCGGTCTCGCGCCACCACGCGATCCAGCGCTCGGCGGCGACGTCGCGTTCCTTGCGCGGCAGATCGTGGTGGTAGCCGAAGTACTCGCCGGTGAGCCGGCGCAGCTCCTGGATCGCGATCTCGCGGATCGCGTCTTCTTTGTGCGTGAGGCCATCGATCAACCACTCGATGCGGTGCTTCGACTTCGCGACGTCCCACCACTTGCGCCACTTGCGCTCGCTCGCGCCGAAGTCCTGCGCGGTCAGCGCGACGAGAGCCTTGCGCACGTGCTCGGTGCCCTTGTCGTTGCGCTCGAGCGCCGCGATCAGATCGTTGACCGCTTCGATGTCGCCGAGCGTGACGATCGCGGTAACGGCTGCCGCGACGACTTCGGGATCGCTCGAATGCACCGCGCGGCGCGCGCGGGCGAGCGATTGCGTGAGCTCCGCGACGGGATAGCCGGCGAGTCCTTCGATCGCGGCGGCGCGCACGCCGTAATCTTGATCGAACAAGCGCTCGACCAGCGCGATGATCGCGCTGCGCGGGCGCAGCTCGGCGGTGCAGATCGTCGCGTAGAACCGCGTGTCGCGTTGCGCCGATGCCATCTGCTCGACGAGCAGCTCGGCGGCGGCGGGGCCGAGCCGCACGGTGAGATCGAGCAAGCCGCCGTATTGCGCGGCGCGCAGCGGTCGGCCGCTCACCGCGAAGCGATCGACGCGCAGCGTGCCCGGAAACCGCCGCATCAACGCGCCGAGCGTCTCGCGCGACCGTTCGACGGCCTCGAACATCAACTCTTCGGCGCCGCCTTCGCGCGCGGCTTCGATGCCGTCGAGCACGAGATCGATCGGCCGATCCGGATCGGCGACGAACGACAGCTCGGGCTCGTCGTCGCCGACCACGCCGGTCGGGATGTGCATCCGGCCGGTCGCGTTCTGGTCGCCGTCGACTTCGGCCTGAGGCGCCGCGCGTTTTTGCGCCACGATCAGCCGCGACAGCGCATCGGCGGCGGCGCTCGCGAGCGGCAACAGCTCGGCGACATCGACGAGCTTGAGCTCGCCATGGCCGCGATGCGCGATCACGATCGCGACGACGCGATCGCGCAGCACGATCGGCATCAGCAACGCCGACGGTGGGATCGCGCCGCCGAGTCGCGTCATCATCGCGTCGATGCCGGTATCGCTCGAGGCGAGCGAGCCGATGTGCGGCTGCTGGTTGTGCGCGACCGAGCGAAACGGCGACACCACGTCGAGCGGGATCAGCACGCTCGCGATCGCGTTCGTATCGAGCCCCGGCTCGGCGAGCGCGACGCGGCCGATCGCGGCGCCACCTTGCACGGTGAGCAACCCGGCGTAACGCGCGCGTGCACGCGTCGCGCGCAGCAGCGTGAGAAACACGGTGTCGCGATCGTCGGCGGTCGCGAGCATGTCGCGCGCGCGCACGATCGCGAGCGGGCTATCGCGGCCGGTCGTGACGATCGGTGCCGAGCCGATCCGTTTTTCCATCGCCACCGGCACGGCTTCGGGCGGCGCTGCGACGGCTGCGCCGACGAACGGCGCGTCGCGATCGGTCGGCTCTTCGACGAAGTCTTTTTGCGCCGTGATGCCGACCAGCGTTTGCTGGTGGCGATTGATCCGCATCGTCGGCGTGTCGGCGGCGACGGCAGCCGGCACGCGCGGCGGTGTCGGCCGGCGCGGCAACGACGGCAGATCGGGCGGCGGCTCGACCGCGGCGATGCCTGCCGGCGGCGTGGGAACGCGCGCGAGCATCGGCTTCGCGGGCGCCGGTGCACGTTGCTCCATCGCGAGCGGCTGCGTGTCGTGCTGTACCGACGCGCCGTCGACGATCACGCTCCGCGCGCGACCGACGGCTTCGGGCGAGCTCTCGATCTCGAGCGTGCGTGCGAGCGTGGTGAACCGCGCGGGCGCTTCGGTCGCGTAGGCCGCCGCATACGCGAGGTGCCACCTGTACTCGGGCGTGATCAGCGGTTGCAGCGGGCGATCGAGCAGATCGGCGAGATCCTCGAGCTCCGCCAGCTCGAGCGGCGAGCACACGAGCACGCGCAGCGCGTCGCCGGATAACGACAGCGGCACCGCGCGAAACTGCTCGGCGAGATCGGCGGGCAAGAGGCCGACCGCTTGCAGATCGATCGTGCGGCTCTCGTCGCGCGCGGCCGGCGGCAACCCCGAAGCGAGCGCGAGATATTGCGTCAGCCGCTCTTCGGGCACGGCGTTGATCTCGAGCAAGATCGTGTCGAGCGCGCCGCCGTAGATGACCTGGCGCTGGAACGCCTTTTCCATGCGCTTGACACCGACGAGGCCGTCGCGCACCAACAGGCTGCTCAGGCGAGACATCGCCTCATGCTCGGATCACGTAGGTGCCGGCGAGCCAATCGTGCAGACCGCGCTTCTCGCTGTCGAAGCCGATCCACAAGAAGCCGAGGCCCAGCGTGGCTGCGCTCGCGAGGTATCCGACGGAGCGCACGAGGCACTTCGCCGGCGACGGCGGGTCGCCGTAAACATCGATGATCGTCATGTTCATGACCTGCATGCCGAGCGTGCGGCCGCGGATCAGCTGGAACACCATCAGATACGTCAGGCCGATCGCCGCGAACAACACGAGGCCCATCACGAGCGCCGGATCGGTCGCGAGCACGAGATCGATCCACAGATCGACATCGAGCACGTGGACGTTCGACGGCGGCAGGTGCACGCCGGCGATCTTGGAGACCAGCCACGTGATGATCAGCGCCGCGGGGATCACGATGCCGAGATCGATCGCAGCCGCGACCGCGCGCTTCCAGAACCCGATCACGTAAACGCTCGTGGCTTCCCGCCGCGGCGCCCGGACCGTCGTCATCTCATCGTGCACGGCGGGCGGGGCCGACTCGAGCGCCGTCATTTCGAATTTATACGGTGGGTTTCGCGTCTAGCGCAAACTACGTGCCGGTTGCTGCACGAATGATCGCGGTGGCAATCGCCGGCGCGGTCTCGGCCCGCAGGACGCGCGGGCCCAGCCCGAACGGTACGAAGCGTTCCGCGGTCAAGAAATCGAGCTCTGCCGGGGACAAACCACCCTCGGGGCCGCTCACGATCGTCACCTGAGCCTCGCCGGTCGGTGCGACACCACGGTCGGCCCGGCCGTCGAGGACGAGCCGCGCACCCTGGCCCAGGCCGAGCACGACCGCTCGCAACGAGCCGGCGTAGACGATGGTCGGCTCCGGAGCGCCCGATTGCCGGGCCGCCGCGGCGAGCACGTTGCCGTAGTGATCGAGCCGGGACTCGAGCTTGTCGCGCTCGAGCTTGACGATCGACCGCTCGGCCGGCCACACGACGACGTGGTCGATCCCGACCTCGACGAGCTTCTCGAGCGCGGTGTCCATCCGGTCGCCCTTGATCAGCGGCAGCAGCGCCGAGATCCGCGGCATCGGCGGCGACGGCAGTTTGATTTCGCCGATGTCGACGAGCGTCGCATCGGCCGTGATCTTGGCGATCGCCACGACCGCACGCCGGCCGTCGGGCGCGACCAGCTCGATCGAGTCGCCGGCCCGCGCGCGCCGCACCCGGCTCGCGTAGTGATGCTCGTCGCCGATGATCGCCAGCTCGCCCGTCGCGAGCGTCTCGACGAAGATCCGGATCATGTTTCGAGCACCACCGACGACCATTGCGCGTCGACGGTGCTCGGCCGGATCCGGACGATGCGCAGCCCGAACTCGTCGGCGAGCGGCTGGGCTTGCGCCGCGAGCAAGCCCGACAAGATCAGCGTGCCGCCCGGCGCCAGCAACGCGATCAGCGCGGGCTTGAGCTCGCGGAGCACGTGCGCTTGGATGTTCGCGAGCACGAGCGGGAACTGCTCGGCGAGCGTCGCGCTGGCGTTGACCGCGGCGAAGATCTTCTCGCCGACCCGGTTGTGCGCGGCGTTCTCGGCGGTCGCGGCGATCGCGATCGGATCGTTATCGATCGCGACGACGCTCGCGTCCGGCCACAGCTTGACCGCGGCGATCGACAGGATGCCCGAGCCACAGCCGACGTCGGCGATGCGTTTCGGGCTCGCGCCGGCATCTTTGAGGTCCTGCAGCTCGTCGAGCACGAGCCGCGTGCTCGAGTGCGTGCCGGTGCCGAACGCCATGCCCGGATCGAGCTCGACGATCGCGTCGTCGGGCAGGGCATCGTAGTGCTCCCACGACGGCACGACGACGATCTGCCGCGTCAGCCGGCTGACCTTGAAGTAGCGCTTCCACGCATCGCGCCACTCGGCTTCGGGCATCGCGGCCGCGCTGCGCACGCGCGCCGGATCGAGCGATGCGCCGCCCGCGGCCCAGCGCGTGACGGCATCTCGCGTTTCGGCGAGTGCGGCGGCGAGGTGCTCGGGCTCGACCCAAAACACGACTTCGTCGCCGCGTTGCTCGGTACCGGCGCGTGCCGCGTCGATATCGGAGGCGATCAGCGCCGCGACGTCATCGACGTCAGCAGCACCGACGGGAACAATGATCTCGATCCACTCGGCCATCTGCCAAGTGCCAGGATGAGATCAGCGCGCCGGAGCCGGAGTCACGCGGCGCTTCATCTCGCGGCGCAGCCGCTTGCGAGCCTCGCGCGTCTTCCGCTTCTTCTTGACCGACGGCTTCTCGTAGAAGCGACGACGCTTGAGCTCTTGCAGGATGCCCTCCTTGGACATCTTCTGCTTGAGGATCTTCATCGCCTTCTCGAGGCTGTCGCGAACTTCGACCTCGACGGGCCTGCCGAACGTGTTCTCCATGGAGGGACCAGTGGGTACCTGATCGGCGCTCAGCGGTCAAGCCAAGCGTTCCAGGTGTTAGGCCCGAGCGCCGTGCTTGTAAAACAGCGTGATCGTGAGGCAGTGGAACTCGGAATCCGACGACTGCGTGACGATCTTGTCGATGATCTCGTGCTCGGGATGGCTGCGAATCCAGTCCGTGATGAGCTCGCCCAACAACTCGCGCTCCTTGGCCTTCGTCGCCGAAAACACCTTCACGCCGGTTACGTCGATCATAGGCCGCCCATCCTCCTGAGTAGATTGAACTCGTGCCACAACAGCTCTCCCAGAAATTGTTTAGGAGCACACTGTGGCGTCTTCCGGTATTCCAGTCAACCCGGATTATTCCGTTAATGGTGAACTCACGGTTAGTGACCGGTCTCGGCTGTAACTAGTGGCATCTCCCTAACGTTGAGCTAGTGTCCGCCGCGCATGTTGCGCCTTTCAGCTCTCGCCGTGCTTGTAGGCCTGTGTAGCTCCGGAATCGCCGCGACCCCACCTGGACCCAACGCCGCGTCGCCGATCGCGAAGCTGCCTTCGATCGAGACGTTCGAGCTCGCGAACGGGATGCGCGTCGCGTTCCTGCGGATCGATGCGGCGCCGGTCGTCGCGGTTCAGGTCTGGTACCACGCCGGCAGCAAGGACGAGCCTCGCGATCGCCGCGGCGCCGCCCACATGTTCGAGCACATGATGTTCAAGGGCACGCAACACGTGCGGCCCGAGGCACATGCGCAGGACATCAACGGCGTCGGCGGTTACGCGAACGCGACGACCGACGAAGATGCGACGCACTACATCGACACGCTGCCGTCGGACTACCTCGATTTCGCGGTCCAGCTCGAGGCCGAGCGGATGCGGAATCTGCTGTTCCGCAAGGAGATGATCGACGGCGAGCGTCAGGTCGTCGAAGAAGAGATCCGCCGCCAGGAGAATTCGCCGATCGCGAAGGGCTTCATGCGGTTCCTGGCGATCGCATTCACCAAGCATCCGTACGCGTGGACCGCGGGCGGCAACATCAAAGACCTCGACGCGACGACGCCGGAAGACCTCAAGAAGTTCTACGACGCGTACTACGAGCCGAACAACGCGATGCTCGTCGTCGTCGGCAAGACGACGATCGATCAGGTCAAGGCGTCGGCCCAGAAGTGGTTCGGCGCGATCCCGAAGGCTGCCGAGCCGCCGCGGCCGTCGCAAGCGGCGCAGGAACCCGAACAGACGCAACAGCGCCGCGAGGTCGTCGAGCCCGGCCAGGTCGGCATCTCGCTGATCGGCTGGCACATCCCGCCGGCGAAGGACAAGGACGTCTACGCGCTGCAAGTCGCGTCGATCATCTTGGGCGCCGGCGACTCGTCGCGGATCAAAGTTCGGCTCAAGTCGGTCGATCCGAAGACGAAGCGCGCGCTCGCACTCGACGGTGGGATCGAAGCGATCGTCCGCGAAGATCCGGGGATGATCGTCGCGATCGGCGCGTATCTCGATGTGGCACAGGCGGATCCGGTCGAGGCGGCGATCTTCGACGAGGTCGCGAAGCTCGGCACCACGGGCCCGACCAACAACGAGCTGCGCAAGGCGAAGAATCAGGTCCAATCGGGCTTCGTGTTCTCGCTCGAGCACGTGCAAGGCCTCGCCGAAGCGATCGGCAGGTCGTGGATCCTCACCGGCGATCCCACGCAGTTCACGCGCGATGTCGACGAGATCGAGAAGGTCTCGCCGGCGGATGTCGCGCGCGTCGTGAAGACGTACCTGACGCCGAACCGCGCGACGATCGTCGCGATCCCACCGCCGATCCGGCCGGATCCGAACGCGACGAAGGCACCGGCGCCGGCACCGGCGCCCGCGAAGGAGACGAAGTAATGCGTCGGTCTGTCATCGTAGCCGGCGTCATGCTCGCGCTCGCGAGCTGCGCACCGAAAGCGCAAGAAGTCGTCGCGCCGATGTTGCCGAGCGACGGCACCGCGCACGTCGCGAAGCCGACCGAAGCACCGTCGCACGGCGACGATCCGTGGACCGGCCGCAACGATCTGATCAACGAGCCGACGGTCAAGCCGCCGCACAAAGTGGAGCTGCCGCCGATCGATCAGTTCACGCTGGCGAACGGGCTCGTCGTCTACACGGTCGCGGACAGTCGCCTGCCGACGATCAACGTCCAGCTCGCGATCAAAGCCGGGCGCGAGCAAGAGCCGCGTGCACGGCTCGGCGTCTCCGAGGCCGCGGCCGATATGCTCGTCAAGGGCACGCGCGGCCACGACGCGATCGCGCTCGCGAGGGCGATCGATTTCGTCGGCGGCACGATCGACGCCGAAGCGACGTTCGAGGCGACGTTGTTGTCGTGCGGCTCGCTGTCGCGCGATCGCAACACGTGCTTGTCGCTGATGTCCGAGATCCTGACGCAGTCGACGTTTCCCGAGCCCGAGCTGAAGAAGATCAAAGATCAGATGATCGGCAACGTGCGCGCGCGGCTCGACGATGCCGGCTCGCTCGCGAGCGAGCACGTTCAGAACTTGTTGTGGGGACCGGACCACGTGCGCGGCTGGATCAACAGCGAGCAATCGGTGAACGCGCTGCGCCGCGACGATGTCGTGGCGTGGGCGAAGACCTGGTACGTGCCCAACAACGCGATGCTCGTCGTCGCGGGCGACTTCGATCCGAAGACGATCAAGGGCGAGCTCGAGCGCGCGTTCGGCGCGTGGCACAAGGCGCCGGTGCCGCCGACACCGAGCTACAAAGAGCCGGGACTGTCGGGCATTCGCATCCGGCTCGTCGACAAACCGGGCCAGACGCAAACGCACATTCGCATCGCGCAGTTCGGCATCCGCCACGACGACCCGCGCTTCTTCGACACGCTGGTGTGGAACTACGCGCTCGGCGGCGGTGCGTTCAGCTCGCGGCTGATGAAGGTCGTGCGCGTCGAAGGCGGCAAGACGTACGGCGCGAGCTCCGCGTTCGATCGCAACATGGACAAGGGCTCGTTCGTCGCACAGACGTTCACGCGCAACGCCGAGGCCGTCGCCACCGCGAAGCTCATCATCGCGCAGCTCGCGAAGATGCAGAAAGACGGCCCGACCGACGACGAGATCGCCGCGGCGATCGCGAACCTCGCGGGCGGCTATGAGATGCGATTCCAATCGGCCGGCGACGCCGGCACCGCGCTGATCGGCGCGGAGCTGCACGGCTTCGGCGTCGAGTATCTGCAGAACTATCCGCTGCAGGTCGCGAAGGTCGACGGCACCTCGGCCCGCCGCGCGGCGAGCGAGATCATCGATCCGCGCGACTACGTGATCGTGATGGTCGGCGACGCCAAAGACGTCGAGCCGCAGCTCAAGAAAGAAGGCTGGCGCTACGAGAAGGTCTCGTTCACCGACCCGATCTCGCCGGAGCCGACGATCGTCGAATCCACCGATCCGAAACAGATCGAAGCGATGAAGAAGATCTTGAACGACGCGGTCGTTGCCAAAGGCGGTAAGGCGAAGCTCGCGGCGATCAAGGCGATCCACGAAGTGTCGTCGGGCCAGACCACGATCAAAGGCGAGCAGATGCCGGTCGTGATCGAGAAGAGCTTCGTGCTGCCCGATCACATGCGCGTCGACGCGACGATCGCGAACCAGCTCAAGATCGACATGACCATCACCGGCAACACCGGCTGGGAAATGGCGCCGAATCCGAAGACCGGCAACTCGGATCTGTTCGACCTCGCCGGCAACGACATGGCGTCGGCGCAGTTCGAAGCGTGGCGCGAGCCCGAATTGCTGCTGCTCAAAGCGATCGATCCGGCCTCGAAGGTCGCGCCGCTCCCCGACGACACGATCGACGGCAAGCCGCATTCGGTCGTCAAGCTGACGTCGCCGTTCGGCCCCGACGTGCTGATCTTCATCGATCAGAAGACGAAGCTCGTCACGCGCACGATGTTCGCGGACGGTCACCAGAGCGAGACCGACGACTTCGCCGATTACCGCGACGTCGGCGGGATCAAGGTCGCGTTCAAGCGCGCGAGCCAGACGGTCGGCCGCGTCACCAACCTCACCGTCGACAAAGCCGACCTCGCCGCCAAGATCGACCCGAAGACGTTCGACAAGCCGAAGCAGTGAAGACGCTCGTCGTGCTGTGCGCGCTGGCCGCGCACGCGTTCGCGCAACCGTCGACGACGTTCATGGCGCGCGGCGACGCGCCGCCGGTCGTCAGCGTGATGACGTTCGGCGAAGGCGAGTCGCTGTTCGAGAAGTGGGGCCATGCGGCGCTGTGCCTGGCGTATCCCAAGCGCGACGCGATCTGCTTCAACTGGGGCGTCACCGACTTCGCGGCGACGAGCGATCTCGTGTGTGGGTTCTTGCGCGGCCGGCAGGTGTTCTGGCTCGAGGCCGAAGCGAAGGCGACGATGATCGCGTTCTACGAGGTCGAAGATCGCGACGTCTGGCAGCAGACGCTCGCGCTGTCGCCGGAGCAGGCGCGCGACGTCGAGACGCACGTGCTCGCGCAGCTCGACGGCCCCGGCCGCTACTACATCTACGATCACTTCTCCGACAACTGCACGACACGCATCCGCGACATCGTCGATCACGCGACGCACGGCGCGCTGTCGCGCGATTCGCAGCGCGCGTTCCCGCTGACGTTTCGCGAGCTCGGTTATCGCGGGCTCGCCGAATATCCGTGGTTTCGCGGGCTCGCCGATTTCTTGATCGGCCGCACGCTCGATCGCAAACCGACGACGTGGGAGGCGATGTTTCATCCCGACGTCTTGCGCCGCGAGCTCTACGAGAAGCTCGGCGCGACGCCGGAGCTGCTCGCGCGCCGCGCGGGCCCGGCGTTCCCCGACACCGGGCCGAGTGGACGCTGGCCGATGCTCGCGGTCGCGCTCGTGTTCGCGTTGCCGCTCGCGCTCGCGCGCTGGCGCAAACGGGGCGAGCGCGTCGCACTCGCGTGGGCGACCGTGTGGCTCGCCGGCTGGGGCGTGCTGATCTGGACGCTCGTCGCGATCTCCGGCATCGCCGGCATTCGCTATAACGAGGTCGCGCTCGTGCTGGTGCCGTTCGATCTCGCGTTGCCGTTCCTCGGCGCCGAGCGCCGGCGCAAGTACGCACGCGTGCGCGTGATCGGGATCTTGCTGGTCTCGATGTTGTGCTCGATCGGCGTGTTGCATCAGCCGATGTGGATCCCGGTGCTGTCCGCGTTGATCCCGCTCGTGCTGATCAGCTGAGCGGCCGAATTCGCGCCGCCAGCTCGTCGGGCGGCAGCGTGTTGAGCACCTGCGATCGGCGCAATCGCGCGCGCCGAGCGAGCGCGACCGACCAGCGAACCATCGCCAGGCCGCGCGTCGAGTGCGCGTCGCTCGACACCACGAACGGAATGCCAAGCGATGCGGCGCGCTGCGCGAGCTCGGGCGGCATGTCGAGCCGATGCGGATCGCCGTTGATCTCGAACGCGACGCGCGAGCGGACGGCGGCGTCGAGCACCTCGTCGAAGCGCAGCGGGATCGGCTCGCGCCGCATCACCATGCGGCCGAGTGGATGGCCCCAGATCTTGAAGAACGGCTGCTCGACCATCGCGACGATCCGGCGCGTCGAGCCGTCTTCGTCGAGCTTGAAGCGCTGGTGCACGCTCGCGATCACGAGATCGAGCTCGGGCACGAGCTCGGCGGGGACGTCGATCGCGCCGTCGACAAGGATGTCGGCTTCGGTGCCGCGCAAGATCTTGATCGGCGGCGCGAGCTGGCGCATCTCGGCGTGTTGCGCGCGCAGCCGTTCGGCATCGAGGCCACCCGCGTACGCCGCCGCGGCCGAGTGATCTGTGATCGTGATCGCGCGCATGCCGAGCTCGTGCGCGGCGTTCGCCATCGCTTCGATCGACGCAGTGCCATCGCTGTACGTCGTGTGGCAATGAAACGCGGTCGTGACGTCGGCGAGCGTGACGAGGTCGGAGAAATCTGCGGTGAGCTCGTCGCTGCCGTCGCGCACCTCGGGCGGAATCCACGCGAGGTCCAGCGCGCGATAGACGTCGGCTTCGTCGGGCGCATCGAGCGCTTCGAGCCTCGTGTCGCCCGCGCGTGCGCGCAGCAACTCGACGTGTGCGGCCGAGCCGGTCGCGCGGATCAGCGCCCAGCCGAATCGCACGGGCTCCGCGACGATCAGCGTGCAGCGCAGGCCATCGGCGAGGCGTGCGGCGATCGTGTCGCCGGCGAGCTCGGCGGCGGCGATCAGCGGATAGTCACGAACGCGCGCGAGCACGGCGTCGGGCGAGCTCGCCGCGACCGCGAACGCGAGCTGCTCGGCGATCTCGATCCAGCGCCGCACGTCGCCGGCGATCTCGACCCGCGCGATCGCCGGATCGGCGCGGAGATGTGCGGCGATCGAGAGCGCTCGCTCTTCGGCATCGACGTGAAGCGCACGCACGCCGTGCACCCGGCGCTCTTCGATCGCGGCGAGCACTTTGCGCTCACTGATCTCGCCGAAGCCCGGGACATCACGGACGCGATGCGCGCGACATGCTTCGGCGACTTGATCGAGATCGATCGGCGCGAGTGCGTCGTGCAGCTTACGAGCTTTACTCGCACCGACGTAGGGCAGATGCGCGAGCTCGACGATGACTGAAGGCCACTTCGCGCGCTGCGTTTCGAGCACGCTCGAGCTGCCGGTTCGTGCGAGCTCGCCGATCACGCGCGCGATCGACGGTCCGATCGCGGGCAGCTCTTCGAGCCGACCTTCGTGGATCAATGACGAAAGACCGCTGGTTGCCTCGATCGAACGTGCGGCTTTTTCGTAGGCCATCGATCTTCGACGGTCGCCGTCGAGCTCGAAGTAGATCGCGATTTCGCGTAGTTGCGCGGCAATCGTGGATGGCTCGAGTGTTGTCACTTAGATGAAGCGGAATCGTCACGCGGACCGTTGACGCTTACTCATCGTGTACTCGGATAGCCCGAGGACGCTGGGGAAATATCGCCTGATCGCAGAGATCGCGCGAGGCGGGATGGGGATCGTTTACCTCGCGCTGGCTCAAGGTCCAGCAGGGTTCTCGAAGCTCCTTGTCGTCAAGGAGCTCAAGCCAGAGCTCACCGAAGAACCAGCGTTTCTCAAAATGTTCCTGGAAGAGGCGCGGCTGGCTGCCCGACTCAACCATCCAAATATCGTTCAGACCAATGAAGTCGGTGCAGATGGCACCCGCTACTTCATGGCGATGGACTACCTCGATGGCCGCGGCCTCGAGCGCGTGCGGAGGCGAGCCCGTCATCTCCACACCACGACGTTCACGCTGGCCATGCAGCTGCGCGTGCTGTCGGAGGTGCTGACCGGGCTCGAGTACGCGCACACGTTCGAAGACTACGACGGAACGGTGCTCGGCATCGTCCACCGCGATATCAGCCCGCAGAACGTGTTCGTCACGTTCGACGGCCAGGTCAAGCTGCTCGACTTCGGCATCGCGAAGACGATCGACTCCGCGGTCGAGACGCGGGCCGGCGTGCTCAAGGGCAAGCTGTCGTACATGGCGCCCGAGCAGGCGCGCGGCGAGCGCGTCGATGCGCGCGCCGACATCTTCGGCGTCGGCGTGATGATGTGGGAAGCGCTCACCGGGCGCGCGCTGCATCACGGCGAGAGCGAGCAGAAGATCCTAAGCGACCTGATCGCGCGCGTCGAGCTGCCGCGTGCGTCGACGCTCCAGCCCGACGTGTCGCCGATCCTCGACGACATCTGCGCGAAGGCGCTCGCGATGGATCGCAACGAGCGCTACCACGCGGCGTCGGCGATGCAGGCCGAGCTCGATACGTACATCAACAGCCTGCACTCGACCGTCGGCAACCGCGAGGTCGGTGCGGCGGTGCGCGAGCTGTTCCGCGAGGACCGCGCGCGCACGAGCGCGATGATCGAGAAGTATGTCGCGCGCGTTCGCACCGGCGAGGCGCACGAAGACGACGATCTGCCGATCATCGACGTGTCGTATTCGCCGGGCGATGCGCGCACGCCGGTCTCGGCCGAGCCGCCACAGAACATGTCGTCGCCGTCGAACGTCGTCGAGCCGCGCATGTCGGGCTCGCATTCGGCGCAGCGCCAGGTCGGCTCGCTCGATGTCGTCGAGGCGCCGAGCGCGGTGATCGCGGCGTCGCCGAGTCGCGTGTTGCCGAGGGCGCCGCGTCGCTCGCGATGGTGGGTGATGCCGGCCGCGATGGTCGGCGGCATCGCCGTCGGCGGGTTGCTCTACACGGTGCTGTCGCATCACGACAAGCCGTCGATCGTCGCGCAGGCGACCCCGCCACCGCCGGCACCGGCGCCACCGCCGGCGCCGCTCGCGACCCAGCCGACGCCGGCGCCGCAGTCGAAGCTCGTCGAAGTCGACATTCGCTGCGAGCCCGAGGGCGCGGGGCTCGAGATCGACGGCGCGTCGGTCGCGAACAACCCGTTCCACGGCAAGTACGTCGAGGACGGCGCGATGCATCAGATCAAAGTCTCGGCGCCGGGCTACATCGCGAAGACCGAAGCGGTCGCATTCGACGGGCCGGTCTCGCTCGAGGTTCGCCTCGATCGCGTGCCGACGCCGAGCGACACGCACGTGATGCACACGCGCACCGCGCCGATCATTCGCAAGGTGCCGCCACAACCGCCGCCGCAACCACCGCCGCAAGTCGTCGCGCCGACGACGCCGCCGCCAACGCCACCGCCGGTCGAGACGCCCAAGCCACAGCCGGTGGAAGTGAACCCGAACGGCGGCAGCAAGCCGCATCGCCAGATCGACCCCAACAATCCGTACGGGAATTAGCCTATGAAACAGCTGGTCATCTTCGCAGCGTTGGGGCTCGTCCTCGCGCTGGCGTCAGCGACGGCATTTGCCGATCCGCAAGAATCGCCGACGAAACAGGCGAGCGAGCACTTCGATCGCGGCGTCGCGATGTACGGCGAGGCCGACTATCGCGCCGCGCTCGTCGAGTTCAAGAAAGCGTACGAGCTCGCGCCGAACGCGGCCGTGCTCTACAACCTCGGCCAGACCTATTACCAGCTGCAGAACTACGCCGAAGCGCTGAGCGCGTTCGAGCAGTACCTGCAGCAATCGGGCGAGAGCCCGTCGCACGAAGTGGAAGTTCGCGGCGCGATCAAGACGCTCAAGGCGCGCGTCGGCAAGGTGATGGTGACGACGAACGTGCCGGGCGCCGAGATCACGGTCGACGACGAGCTCGCCGGCAAGGCGCCGCTGACCGCCGCGATCGACGTCAGCATCGGCCATCGCAAGATCACCGTGCTGCACAACGGTCAGAACCCCGAGACACGCTACGTCGACGTCGCCGCCGGCGATCTCGTCAAGCTCGAGATCGACCTCGCGGCGCCGGCCGGCGAGAACGGCGCGCAGCCGTTGCCACCGGCAGCGGAGGCCGAGCCGGCCGATCGTACGACGCTCGCGATCGGCGGTTGGATCGCGACCGGTGCGCTCGCCGCCGGTGCGATCACCGTCGGCGCGATCGCGTGGGATACGTCGAGTCAGCTCTCGACGCTGCGCAACACGTTTCCCGCGGATCCGACCGAGCTGAACAGCAAATCGTCGCGCGTGACGACGCTGTCGGCGGTCGCCGACGGGCTTGCCGCGGCGGCGATCATCGCCGGCGGCATCTCGTTGTACTGGACGATGACGCGGCACAAGGGCACCGAAGTCCGCGCCGCGTTCTTACCCGGCGGCGTGGTGATCGCGGGGTCGTTCCGATGAGGCGCCTGGTCACGATCGCGATCGCCCTCGCGTTGTTCGGCGCCGCGTGCAGCTTCTTGCTCGATCACGACAAGACGCAATGCGCGAGCGATAGCGACTGCGCACATTTCGGCGGCCATCCGTATTGCGTGAGCGGCACGTGCGTCGAATCCGGTCTCGGACCGTCGGATTGCTTCGAAGGCGATCCGATGGGCTCGTCGGACTTCGCGAACCAATGCAGCGCCGCGACGTGCGGTGCGTTCGACGACTGCGCGCACGGTCTGTGCGGTTCGGGCTCGGCGCTGCCGGCCGTCCCGCCGCCGGATGCGAGCACGACGTCGTCGACGATCGACGCGCCGACTCCGCCGGTGATGCCGCCGTGCGTCGATCCGAGCGCGCGCAACACGATCGTGCTGTCGGGCTCGACCGAATCGCAGCCGTTCTTGTCGGTGATCGCGCCGTTGCTCGCAGCTGAAACTCCGCCGTATCAGATCGCCTATCAGCCGTCGGGCTCGTGCACCGGCGTCGATCAGATG
>DASXEF010000915.1:0-1995 GCA_036490255.1 Kofleriaceae bacterium | reverse complement strand
CGTAGTAGTGAACGTTGCGATGCACCCAGCGCTCGGGATCGCGGCGCACCATGCGATCGAGCAGCGGCCACGCCGGCAACACGCGCATCGCCCAACGTAGCGCCGTCATCCGCGCGGTCGGCACACCGGGCGAGTGCAAGTTGACGAGCCGGCCGATCGCGTGCGGATCGATCATCGCCGCGCGCATGCAGACGTAGCCGCCCATCGAGTTGCCGATCACGGCGGCACCACGCGCACCGACCGCGTCGAGCGTCGCGATGATCGCGCGCGCGAGCACGTCGGGACCGAGATACACGTCGGGATGATCCGACGCACCCGAGCCGGGCAGATCCGGAAGGATCACGCGATAGCGCCGGGTCAGCGTGTCGAGCACGTAGCGAAAGCTGTAGCTCGCCGTCATCAGACCGTGGATCAACACGAGCGGTGGCCCGGTGCCGAGCTCGTGCACTGCGATCCGACACGCGCCGAGCTCGTCGGTGCGGATCTCGACATCGCGGCGCGTGACGTCGGCCCAGCGGTGCGCGACCGTCGGCAACTCGGGCACGCTCGCGAACGGCAGCTGACGAAACGGCGTCATTGCGGTACGCGATAGCGCTCGGGATCGAGCTCGAGGCGGCGAAGCGCGTCGTAGATCTCTTTGCGCGTCTTCTGGCCGAGCTTCGCGGCGAGCGAGACGTTGCCGCCGGTCGTCCGCATCAGCTGCGAGTAATAGTCGAGCTCGAAGCGCGCCTTCGCGTCGCGGTACGCGACCGGCATCGCGACCGGCTCGGCGACAGTCGCGCTCACCGCGCCCGCGAACGCGACGTGCTCGCCATCGATGATGCTACCCGGCGCGAGCAGCACGGCGCGCTCGAGCAAGTTGACGAGCTCGCGCACGTTGCCGGGCCACGGATAGCCGATCAGCTTCTCGAGTGCCGCGGCGGTGAGCCGCAGCGACGGGCGATTTTCGCGGCGACCGATCGTCGACAGCGCGTGTGCGACGATCGGCGGGATATCCTCGGGCCGCTCGCGCAGCGGCGCGATGTGCACGGGATAAACGACGATGCGGTAGTAGAGGTCCTCGCGAAACCGACCGGCTTCGACTTCTTTGTCGAGCTCGCGATTCGTCGCCGAAACCAGGCGAACCTTGACGAGGCGCGGCTCGGTCGCGCCGATGCGCTGGACCTCGCCGGTCTCGAGCACGCGCAGCAGCTTCGCCTGCAACGCGAGCGGCAGCTCACCGATCTCGTCGAGGAATAGCGTGCCTTGATGCGCGGCTTCGACCGCACCGGGCTTCGCGTTGACCGCGCCGGTGAACGCGCCGCGCTGATAGCCGAACAGCTCCGATTCGAACAGCGTCTCGGGGATCGCCGCGCAGTTGATCGCGACGAACGGCTCGGCCGCACGCGGCCCGCAGAAGTGCAACGAGCGCGCGACCAGCTCCTTGCCGACGCCGCTCTCGCCGGAAATCAGCACGGGCGTGTTCGACGGCGCGAGCTGATCGAGCGTGTGGAGCAGCTGGCGCAGCTGCGGGCTGTTGCCGACGATCATGTCGCTCTTGCGGCGCCAGATCGGCGCGGTGTTGTCGACCGTGTCGGCGCGATGCGAATCGAGAAAGTGCTCGAGTACCGGCGTCAACAGCGTCACCGCGGGCATCGCGCGCAGCCACACGTGCGGCACGAGCTCGTCGAGTGGCGTCTCGCCGATCGCGATCACCGCGGTGCGATCGCGCCCGCGCAGCTGCACCGTGAGATCCGTGCACGCATGATCGCTGTCGATCACGAACACGCGCGTGTGCTCGGCGGCATCCCACGCGATCGGATTGGGCCAGTGAATCGGCAGGACATCCCATTGCCCGGCATTGCTCACGCTTGCCGCAAGCGCGTCTAATGCTTCGGGATCTGTCCCACAAACGGCGATGCTGACCGATTCGCGCTCCATGCCTCGCCGTGTATCGAAAATAATACATCAGGCAGAAACCAGGCCCAATAAATTTAGGGTCTTACTGGGCGATGG
>DASXEF010000907.1:0-4507 GCA_036490255.1 Kofleriaceae bacterium | reverse complement strand
ACAGCATTCGCACGCTCGCCGAGACGGTCGGTCCGATCGACGCGCTCGTCAACAACGCCGGCGTCGGGCTCGCCAGTATCGTCGAGGGCACGTCGATGCAAACCGCTCGCGCGATCTTCGAGACCAACCTGTTCGGCACGCTCGCGATGACGCAGGCATTCGTCGCCCAGCTGCGCGAACGCAAGGGCGTCATCGTCAACGTGTCGTCGAGCGTGACGTTGCGGCCGCTACCGCTGCTCTCGATCTACAGCGCGAGCAAAGCCGCGATGAACGCGTTCACCGAGTCGCTCGCGCTCGAGCTCGAGCCGCAGGGCGTGCGCGTCCGGCTCGTGTTGCCGGGACAATCGCCGGAGACGCCGTTCGGGCAAAACGCGCAGGCGCACATGCGCGAGCAGGGCGTCGCGGTCCCCGAGCCGTACGGCGCGTTCGTGAAGCACGCGTTCGAAGCGATGATGAGCCGCTCGGGCCCGAAGACGAAGGCGAGCGACGTGACCGCCGCGATCTGGCGCGCGGTCACCGATCCGGCTGCGCCGCTGCGGCAACCCGCGGGCGCCGATGCGATTCAGGCTTCGTCGAGGAACGAATAGCGATAGTCGGTCGGCGGCACGAACGTCTCCTTGATCGTGCGCGCTGCGGTCCAGCGCAGCAGATTCAGCGCCGAGCCCGCTTTGTCGTCGGTACCGCTCGCTCGCGCGCCGCCGAACGGCTGCTGACCGACGACCGCGCCGGTCGGCTTGTCGTTGATGTAGAAATTGCCGGCCGCGTGGCGCAGCCGCGCTTGCGCCTCGGCGATCGCGTACCGATCGGCCGAGAACACCGCGCCGGTCAGCGCGTACGGGCTCGTGCGATCGACGATCTCGAGCGTCTCGTGCCACGCATGGTCGGGATAGACGTGTAGCGTGAGGATCGGCCCGAAGAACTCTTCGCGCATGTGACGCGCCATCGGATCTTCGCTCGTGATCAACGTCGGCCGGACGAAGTAGCCGTCCTTGTCGTCGCAGGTGCCACCGGCGACGATCTTCATGCCGCGCGTCTCGCGCGCTTCCGTGATCGCTTTGGCGTGATTGTCGAACGCGCTCTTCTTGATCACCGCGCCCATGAAGTTGCGGAAGTCGCCGACGTCGCCGACCTTGAGCGAATCGATCGTCGAGCCGAGCTCGTCCTTGATCTTGGCCCACACGCTCTGCGGCACGTACGCGCGCGACGCCGCCGAGCACTTCTGGCCCTGATACTCGAACGCGCCGCGGACGAGCGCCGTCGCGAGCGCCTTCGGATCCGCCGACGGATGCGCGAGCACGAAGTCTTTGCCGCCGGTCTCACCGACGAGCCGCGGATACGTCTTGTAACGGCCGATATTTTCGCCGACGCGCTTCCACATCATGCGGAACACGTCGGTCGAGCCCGTGAAGTGGATGCCGGCGAGATCGGGATGATCGATCACCGTGTTCATCTGGTTGTGCGGCAACCCCGGAATGAAGTTGATGACGCCCGGCGGCATGCCGGCCGCCTCGAGCAGCTCGAACGTGCGCCACGCGGCGAGCCCTTGCACCTCGGACGGCTTCCACACGACGGTGTTGCCCATCAGCGCGGGCGCGGTCGGCAGGTTGCCTCCGATCGCGGTGAAGTTGAACGGCGTCACCGCGAACACGAAGCCTTCGAGCGGCCGCAGCTCGGTCGAGTTCCACACGCCGGTGCCGCTGTGCGGCTGCATCGCGTAGAGCTGCTGCGCGAACGTCGTGTTGAAGCGGAAGAAGTCGGCCATCTCGCACGCCGCATCGATCTCAGCCTGATGACACGTCTTGCTCTGGCCGTGCATCGTCGCGGCGTTGAGCTTCATGCGCCACGGCCCGGCGAGCAGGTCGGCGGCCTTGATCATGATGCTCGCGCGCGCTTCCCAGCGCAGCGCGGCCCAGTCGTGCTTCGCCTGCGCGGCGGCGCGGATCGCGCGCTCGGCGAGATCGGCATCGGCGCAGTGATACCGCGCGATCACGTGGCGATGCCGGTGCGGCATCGTGATGTCGACGGTGCGGCCGGTGAACACGCGCTCGCCGCCGATCACGCACGGGATCTCGACGACCTCACGCTCGACCTCGGCCAGCGCCGCCTTGAGCCGCGCCTTTTCCGGGCTGCCCGGCGCGTAGCCGAGCACGGGCTCGTTGACAGGATCCGGAACGTGAAGGACCGCGTCGTTCATGGCGCGTGTGTACCACTTCCCGTCGATCCGGGCGTCGGCGTCGGCGTGGGCGTGGGCGTGGGCGTGGGCGTGGGCGTCGGCGTCGGCGTGGCGGGCGCGGGCGTCGGTGCCGGCGACATCGGCGCGGGCGGCGGCATCGCCGGCGACATTCCCGAGCCACGCAGCTGCGGGTGCAGCGCATTCGGGTTCATCCGGCTGCAGTTGGCGAGCCCCGTGATGTCCTTCGAGTTGAACATGCACGAGCGCACTTCTTTGGGCATGTGGCGCTGCTCGCAGGTCGAGATCATCGTCTCGCGGCTGCCGAGGTTCATGCCGCCGTGACCACCCTGCGTGCTCTTCATCAGATCGAGCACGTGGTCCATGACCTTCGCACACGACGGGCCGTCGTCGCCGGACTTGCCACACGCGACGGTGAGAACGAGAACAAGCGCGAGCCACTTCATGGCCAGAGCTTAGATCGAATTCCTACTGCTGCACCTGCGGACACACCGCGCCGTCCATGAACACGTCGTACGGCTTCTCCGGGCAGGCCACGCGATAGTGATCGACGATCGAGCCGCAGCGACCGCCGTTGCCGATGTTGCCGAGCCGCGCGCGCTCCGCCGCCGAGCGGTTCGCGAGCGGGCGCGAGCCGTCGTCGCAGAGCAGCGTGCTGAGCCAGTAGTTCTCCGTCGACACGCCGCATAATTCGATCGGCGCCGGCTTCGACGATACGACTTGCGAAAACTTGGTGTAACCGCGCTTCATGATCGAGCGCCACGTCGCGTAGGGCACGCCGACGGGATTGCCTGCAGCGCGCTCGCTGTGATCGCTGCAATCGCGGGTCTCGACCGACGTCGACGCGTTGCCGATACACGCGGTGATATCGGAGCAAATGGTGAGCTCGTCGAGACACGTGTCCATCTGCATCGTCAACAGTCGCGACTGCGAGTCGGCGAGCGAGCCCGAGACTTCTTGCTCGCACGTCGCGCCGAGCCCGATGTCCTCGAACATGCCGCAGTGCTGATCGTGCAGCGCCCGCATCCGCTTGCACATCGCCGGCGGATCGACGGTGTGCTCGGTGGGTGGAATCGGGTTGATCGGCGACGGTCCGGTCGCTCCGCTTTGCGGCCCGCACGCCGTCGCGACCAACAACACGAGGGCGAATCGCATGCGGCGACGCTACTACAGCCGGCGCGACATCACGAGTCGCGGCACGCGCGAGAACCCGAGCCGGTCGTAGAGCGCGACCGCCGGGTTGTCGGGACGAACTTGCAAATGCATCGCTTTGACGCCGCGCTCGCGCAGCTCGGTCTGGATCTGGCGCAGCGCCTCGGTCGCGAGCCCGCGGCCGCGCGCATCGTCGGCGACGAACAGCTCGGTGAGCCACGCTTCCATGCCGCGAAACTCGAGATCGAACGAGAACGCGCAGAGCGCGTAGCCGACCGACTGCGTGTTGTCTTCGATCATGAAGACCACGCCGAGCCGCGGGTCGGCGAGCAGCTGGCGAAGGCCGTCGTCGATCTCGGTGTCGGTCAGGACGATCGACTCGTGCGCGTTGAGCGCGCTCGAGAACGCGACGAGCAACGGCAAGTCGCTGAACGTCGCAGTGCGGATCACTACTCGCGATCCAAGTACGTGTAGCCCTGCATGCCCGCCTGGAAGCGGTTGATCAGCGTGCGGCTCTCTTCGAGCGTCATCAGCTTCTTGCGCAGCGCTTGTTCGACGTTGTTGCGCATGCGCGTCATCAGCACGCCGGGCGTGTAGTCGACGAACTGCAAGACCTCGCTGACGGTGTCGCCGTTGACGACTTCTTTGACGTCGTAGTCGCCGTCGGCCGACAGCTGCACGTGCACCGTGTTGGTGTCGCCGAACAGGTTGTGGAGGTCGCCGAGGATTTCCTGATACGCGCCGACCAAGAAGATGCCGAGGTAGTAGTCGCTCGGCGTTTTCGGGTGGAGCTCGAGCACGTGCTTGACGTCACGCAGATCGATGAACGAATCGATCTTGCCGTCGGAGTCACACGTGATGTCGGCGAGCGTCGCGCGCCGGGTCGGCTCTTCGTTGAGGCGATGGATCGGGCAGATCGGGAACAATTGATCGACGGCCCACGCGTCGGGCACCGACTGGAACATCGAGAAGTTGCAGAAATACGTATCGCTGAGCGCCTTCTCGAGGCCCTCCAGCTCTTCGGGCACGTGCGATTGCCGCGACACGAGCATCAGCACTTTTTCGCAGGTCGCCCAGAACAAGTTCTCGCAGAGCACGCGGTGCTCCAGCGACAAGTGGCCGAGGTTGAACAGCGAGAGGACTTCGTCTTTGTACTCGACGGCG
>DASXEF010000886.1:0-2717 GCA_036490255.1 Kofleriaceae bacterium | reverse complement strand
GTTCGTGAATCCGAACAGGCCGTGCGCGAGGATGATCGGATATGGGCCGTGCGGTGCCGCGAGCTGCTCGGCGTCGGGCGTGACGGGCGCGCTCGCATCGATCGCCGTGTCACCGGGCGCGTGGCTGCATGCCACCAGCATCAATGCCGCGAATGCGAATCCCCTCCGCACGCGGCGATACTAGTCCCTACTAAACCGCGGTCAATAACAATCGGCGGTAGCGCGAGCTGACGGTCATTTGGCCATCGGGTCAACGTTCTCGAGCTGGGTCCACTGGCCCCGCACGTAATAGCTCGGGTCGAAATTGGGATCGTCGCTCGCGACCATCGCGCCGCTGACCTGATCTTGGTGAACGTTGCGGCCCGCGGTGCTGGTCACGCGCGAGACCTCACCGGTCTGCGGGTTGCGAACGACCTGCTCGTCGCCGGCGTAGAGCGTCCACGCGACGGCGCTGCGATGCATCGCGTCCTGGCGATCGCGATCGGCTTGTTGCGCGTGGTCGAAGCTCTGTTGCTGTTGCTTCATGAACGCATCGTGGTTGCGCTTGAGCGTGTCGCGAATCTGATCGCCTTGTTGTTTGATCATCGCGAGTGCGGCTTGGTTATCGGAGGCCATCTGACGCTGTTGGCGCGCGATCCACTCGGGCGTGAACGCGGCGGTCGCGAACATCGGGCCGACCTGCTTGCCGACGGCATCGAGCTGACCTTTGGGCGCACGCAGCGCGGTGACGTCGACCATCGTGTTCCACGCAGATTTGCGCGTCGCGGTCTGGAGCTGGAACGTCTGCACGACGACGCGCACGTTCTCTTCGATCGTCTCGCCGTGGAACGCGTACTCGATCCGGCTGTGCACGCCGCCGCCCGATTCGCTCGTCGGCATGCGGTTGGCGCGCGCGCGATCGTTGTACTGCTGGATGTTCTGCGCGATCTGCGTCGCATCGACGGTCGGCTCGACCTTGCCGAGCGTCGGGTTCGGCCGAACGGCGGGCACGATGTACTGCAGCCAATCGGTCGGCGACATCACCTGCATGATCTTGCAGTGGAAGTGCTGGTAGCTCTGGATCGAGATCTTGTCGTCGGAATAGTGCGACACGAACGTCGGCATCGATTGAAAGCCGGCAAGCCCGTCGGGGCTCGTGATGCGATACGCGATGCTCGGCACGCCGCCGCAATACGGATCGCGAATCAACACGCCTTCGAAGCTCCAGTTGTCGGGAATCTCGACGGTGAACGCCGTGATGCCCCACGCCGGATCTTTGATCTCGACCGTCTTCTTGTGCTGCGAGATAGCGACGTGTGGGGCGGCGACCGCGACCGATGCCGAGGCGACGAGGAACAGTATGCTCACGATGCGAACGACCGAAACCATCCGGCCATCGTAGCGTAGGATCGGATCGGTGAGGCAGGTCGTGGCGCTGTTTGTCGTGGCGGCGTGTGGCCGCGTCGGCTTCGACGGCCGCGCGAGCGATGCCGCGTCTGCGAACAACCCCGATGCAACCGACGCTGCAACCGACGCTGCGACGCGCGATGCGTTCGCGTCGACCTGCTTGGACACCTACCCGATCTGCGACGGCTTCGAAGGCTCGAATTTCAAGCCGGTGTGGACCGTGTCGGCGCGCGCGTCGCTCGATTCGACCGTGGCGCACAGCGGCTCGCAGTCGCTGCACGTGCACACCGACGCGATCGTCGCGAACGACGGCGACAACGAAGGTGTCGTCGAGTCGACGACGTTCTCGTCGCCCACGACGCCGCTCTACATTCGCGCGTTCGTGCGGTTCGGCTCGGTGCCGGTCGATCACATGGGCGTGATCGAGGCGCTGCAGGGATCAGCCGGCGACCAGAACACCGACGGTGTGTTCGAGACCGCGACCGGGCTCGTCGTCTACTCGCAGTTCACCGATACGTCGAACGAGACGATGTACCAACCGACACTCGACGCGTGGACGTGCCTCGCGTTCGAGATCGTTCGTGCGACCGACGACACCGGCACGCTCGCGCTCACCGGCGACGAGACCGCCGAGCTCGACCACGTCCAAACCGACGGCAACCCGCCGCTCGGCGAGCTCCAGCTCGGCATCGCGTTCGCGAATTCGACCGACGGCGATCCGCAGCCCGCGTACGACGTGTGGATCGACGACGTGATCGTCGCGAACGTGCCGCTGACCTGCGCCGACTAAGGCTCTTGCTTCTCGTCGAGCACGAGGTCGGCGATGTCTTCTTGTGGCCGTTCGAGCACGCGCTCGTCGAGCTTGCGCGGGAACAGCGGCGGCGGCTGCATCGCGCGCGCGGCGGGCGACGCTTGGCCCCAGATCAAGAAGATGATGCTCCAGCCGGTCGGCATCCAGAAGCAGATCTCCGGATAGTGCATCGCGAAGCCGCAGACGTAGCCGGTCGCGACCAACGCGAACAACCCGATGCTGACTGGCTTGTTCTTCGTCATGCCGACCTTCGGCATCGGCAGCCGCGAGGCCATCAAGTAACCGGCGACGACGAGCGCGATCGGGAAGTACTTCCAGACGGCGAGCGGCGTCTGCAGGTGCTGGCCGAACAGCTTCGCGCCGCCGAACGCGTCGCTCGTCGGGTCGTACTTGAGCAGCACGAGCATCCAGATCACGAGCGTGCCGCCGGCGAGCGTGGTCGGGAATCCGAAGAAGATCTTCGTCGGGACGCCGTCGTCCGACAGCACGTTGTAGCGCGCGAGCCGGAACACCGCGCACA
>DASXEF010000865.1:0-3539 GCA_036490255.1 Kofleriaceae bacterium | reverse complement strand
CGGGATCCGGATCGGGGTCGGGATCGAGCTCCGGGTCGGGCTCGGGCTCGGGCTCGGGTTCGAGCGCGCAATCGACCGTGATCGTCGTGCCGGATTGCACCGGCGTCGACAGCAACGCGATCGGTGCTTCGATCTCGACGTCGGGCGACTCGTTCAGCCCGAACACCATGTCGATCACCGCGGGGCAATACGTCAAGTTCACGACCGACGGAGGTCATGACTTCCAGAACCGTCCCGGCGCGACGGCAGACAACGCGTTCGTCTCGGGTGCGCCCGGGCCGCAGACCACGTGTCTGCAGTTCACCGTCGCCGGAAGTTATCCGTTCGAGTGCGTCGTGCATGCCAGCATGGGCATGACGGGAACGCTCACCGTGAACTAGACTGCACGCGTGCCGCGGCTCGCCCGCAATGTCGTGATCCAGTATCCGCGCAATGCGCCGGCGGGGTTTCCCGTCTCGCTCGCGCGGCTCGACGGCCACGGCGCGCCGATTCACTCGCCGCGGCCGCATTCGCACGGCTTCTTCGCGCTGATGTTCGCGACCGGCGGCGAGGGCGTGATGCGCGTCGGTCGCAAAGAGCTGCCGGTGCACGCGGGCAGCGTCGTGATCACCGCGCCGGGTGAAGTGCACGACACCGCCAACATGAGCGGTGTGTCGCGCTGGGGCCTCGACTTCACGCCGGATGCATTCGGGCTCGAAGCGGCCGGCTGGATGTTTCCGCGGCCGTCGCGTCCCGAGTGGGTCGCGCTGTTGCGCCGGTCGTGGGACGTGCCGTCGGTCGTCGACGTGCCCGATGCGCAACGCCCCGAGCTGCAGCGCCGGTTCGCGACGATCGAGCGCGAGCTATCGCGCCGCGAGCTCGGTTATCGCGAGATCGTGCGCGGCGAGGTCAAGGCGATCCTCGTGTGCATCGGCCGGCTGCTCGCGCCGCGCGGCGTGCTCGAGCCGGTGTCGCCGTTGCTCGGCGAAGTGTTCGACGAGATCGAAGCGCGCTTCGCCAACGCGATCTCGCTCGCCGACATCGCGCGCGCGGTCGGGCGATCCGCCGCGCACCTCACGACGGTCGTGCGCGAGCAGACCGGCATGACCGTGCAGCAATGGATCATCGAGCGCCGGATGGCGGAAGCGCGCCAGCGCTTGATGGCGAGCGACGAAAACGTCGAGATCGTCGCGGAGCGCGTCGGTTATCGCGACGCGACCTTGTTCATTCGCCACTTCAAACGCGCGCATGGCCTAACGCCTCGGCGCTGGCGAAACGCGACGTAGTGTGAACCTAAAGATAGTCCGATAAGACGACGTGTCCGCCCATCCGCTTTTGCGGATGACGCCGTAGCTTGAGCGAGTCATGTGGATCGTCCGACTCGCGCTGGCTCGCCCGTACACGTTCGTCGTGATGGCGATCTTGATCGCGATCGGCGGCGGCCTCGCGGTCAACCGGATGCCGACCGACATCTTCCCGGAGATCGACATTCCGGTGATCGCGGTCGTGTGGCAGTACAACGGGCTGTCATCGGAAGACGTCGAGCAGCGCATCACCGGCACGTTCGAGCGCGCGGCGACGACGACGGTCAACGGCATCGAGCACATCGAGAGCCAGACGCTCAACAGCTGGGGCGTGATCAAGGTGTTCTTCCACCAAGGCACCGACCTCGGTGCGGCGAACGCGCAGGTCACCGCGATCGCGCAGACGTTGCTCAAGCAATTGCCGCCGGGGCAAACGCCGCCGCTCGTCATGTTTTACAGCGCGTCGAACGTGCCGGTGATCCAGATGTCGGTGCACTCCGACACGCTCGGCGAATCGGAGCTGTTCGACCTGACGTCGAACTTCTTGCGGATCGGGCTCGCGACGGTGCAGGGCGCGCAGATGCCGTTCCCGTTCGGCGGCGCGCAACGCCAGGTAATGATCGACATCGATCTGCCGCGGCTGCAGGCGCTCGGGCTCTCGCCGATCGACGTATCGAACGCGGTCAATCTGCAGAACCTCGTGTTGCCCGCGGGCACGACGAAGCAGGGCGTGCAGGAGGTCAGCGTGCGCATGAACGCGAGCCCCGACGTCATGCACGAGATCGCGGCGATGCCGGTCAAGACGGTCAACGGCGTGACCGTGACGATCGGCGACGTCGCCGAAGTTCACGACGGCTACGCGCCGCCGACGAGCGTCGTGCGCACGAACGGCCGCCACGGCGTGCTCGTCAGCATCTTGAAATCCGGCGGTAGCTCGACGCTCGACGTGGTGTCGCGCGTGCGCGGTGCGATGCCGCAGATCCTGCAGACACTGCCGGCCGACTACCACCTCGATTTCTTGTTCGATCAATCGGTGTTCGTGCGTGCCGCGGTGAACGGCGTGATCAAGGAAGCGGCGATCGCGGCGGCGTTGACCGGCCTGATGATCCTGCTGTTCCTCGGCAGCTGGCGCAGCACGGTCATCGTCGTGATCTCGATCCCGCTGTCGATCTTGGTCTCGGTGATCGTGCTCGCGGCGCTCGGCCAGACGCTCAACTTGATGACGCTCGGCGGGTTGTCGCTCGCGGTCGGCATCCTGGTCGACGACGCGACCGTCGAGATCGAGAACGTGCACCGCAACATCGCGATGCGAAAACCGTTGGTCCACGCGATCCTCGACGGCGCGCAACAGATCGCGACGCCGGCATTCGTCGCGACGCTGTGCATCTGCATCGTGTTCTTGCCGGTGACGTTCATCTCCGGCGCGGCGCGCTCGTTGTTCACGCCGCTCGCGATGGCCGTCGTGTTCGCGATGCTGACGTCGTATCTGCTGTCGCGAACGTTGGTGCCGACGCTCGTGCACTATCTCTTGAAGCCCGAGGTCGCGGTTTACACCGGGCTCGAGGCGCCGCCACGCACCGTGATCTGGCGCGTCCACGATCGCTTCAACCACGCGTTCGAGCGGCTGCGCCGCATCTACGCCGGCTACCTCGACTACGCGCTCGATCACAAGCTCGCGGTCGCCGGAGGCTTCGCGGCGTTCGTGATCGGCACGGCCGTCGTGTTGTTCCCGATGCTCGGCCGCGACTTCTTTCCGACCGTCGATGCCGGCCAGATCAAGTTCCACGTGCGCATGCAACCGGGTACGCGCATCGAGGAGACCGAGCGACGGATCGCGGGCATCGAAGACGAAGTGAAGGCGATCATCCCCGCCGCCGAGCTGGCGACGATGATCGACAACATCGGCGTGCCGGTGTCGGGCATCAACAACGCGCTCGGCGACGGCTCGCTGATCTCGCCGGCCGACGCCGACGTGCTCGTCGCGCTGAATGCCGAGCATCACGGCCCGACCGCGCGCTACGTCAAACAGCTGCGCGAGCGGTTTGCGAAGGACTTCCCGGCGATGGAGATCTTCTTCCAGGCGCCCGACATCACGACGCAGGTCCTGAACTTCGGGCTCGCCGCGCCGATCGACGTCCAGATCGTCGGTCCGCTGCGCAACCGCGAACAGAACATCGCGATCGGTCGCGCGCTGCGAGATCGCATCGCACAGGTGGCCGGCGCGGTCGACGTGCATTTGAACCAGGTCGTCGCCGG
>DASXEF010000507.1:0-16758 GCA_036490255.1 Kofleriaceae bacterium | reverse complement strand
ACCGCGACCGCCGACACCGCGATTGATCATCCGCGCGGCGGAGATCAAGAAGCTCTGCATGCCCTTCGCGAGCGCGGTCTTGCCTTTCGCCTCGACGATCAAGTGCAGGTGCGTGCGCTGGATGCTGAGATGGACGATGCGCGCATCTTCGTGCTTCGCGAGCGTGATCGTCGCGTCGCGAATCGCGAGGTACAGATCGCGCCGGCGCAGGCTGCCGACACGCGGCAGCACGCGCGTGACGACGTGAATCGGATGGGCCGCCGAGAATGCTCGGCGCTTCTTGTGTGGCTCGCTCGGCCGATCGTGCGAGCAGGGACGCCCGGCGCCTTTGCGCACGCCGCCACGGCGTTGGCCGTTCTTGTCGCGGCGAAGATCGAGCGTGGTCTGCCTGCCCATAGCTGAACAGTAGCGCAGTCGTTGGGAGAGAGCAATCGAGTCGGGAAATATCGGCGAAATCAAATGTCGACAAGGCAGACGGCAACGCCACCACTCGCTGTTGAGAACGTCGATATCGCCGCCATCTTGCCGTCAGCGACCTCGCGGCGAGCGCTGAGCGCAAGAGTGCGGAGTCCGGGTCGTCGTTGAAATCGCCGATACGCTACGAGCCAGCCCGTGAGGGACTGTCTGAAGGTGGGCCGCGGCACGCTCGCGAGTCGTCGTTGAATCGCCGATCGCACGTCAGCGCGCTCGCGACCGTCAGGTAGACCGCACGTCAGCGCGCTCACGGCGGCGACGCGTCGTCGTTTGAAATCGCCGATATCGCCGCCACGAGCCGGTCCGTCGAGCGACGCTCCGCAGAACGCGCGGCGGCGCGCTCACAGTGTGGACGGCCGCGTTCGTCGTCGCGGTGAGACCGACGCGAATCGTTCAGCTGCGTCCGTCCACAATGTGACCGCGCGTACCCACGCGCCGACGCTTCTCGGAGATCAAATTTTCATTTTGTTTGGTTCGGAGGTCGCGCGTCACCGACCTCGCGGCATGCGCTGAGCGCAAGAGCGCTGAGCGCGGCGCGCTACGTCGACGTTTGAAATCGCCGATATCGCCACGAGCCCGTCCGTCGAGCGATGCTCGGCAGAACGCGTGGCGGCGCGCTCGCGACCGTCAGCGTCGTGGTTGAAACGCCGACGTCTAATGCAGGTAGACCGCCGGCGACGACTCGTCGGCGTTTGAAATCGCCGATATCGCCGCCACGAGCCGGTCCGTCGAGCGACGCTCTGCAGAACGCGCGGCGGCGCGCTCACAGTGTGGACGGCCGCGTCGTCGTTCGCGGTGAGGCCGACGCGAATCGTTCAGCTGCGTCCGTCCACAATGTGACCGCGCGTACCCACGCGCCGACGCTTCCCGAAGATCGAAATTTCATTTTGTTTGATTCGGAGGACGACACGTGTCGGCGACTTGCACGTCGGCGCGAGCGAGGCCGTGGAAGGTATCGCCGATGTTATGCGCGTCCGCACGCTCACGGGTCGACCTGGGTGCGCTGCGTCGTCGTTTGAAATCGTCGATATCGCCTTCCGCGCCATTGGTCTTGCGCGCTCGCTCGCTCGCAAGCGCTGCGACATTCGCGGGCTACACGATCGTCTTGCGGTAATGCACGCAGCGATCGACGACCTCGAAGCCGAGCGCTTCGTGCGCTCGCTGCGAGCCTTCGTGGTCGAGCCAGGTGTCGGAGCCGAGCTCGCGTGCGCCCTGCTCGCGCGACCACGTTTCGGCGGCGGCCATCAGCGCGCGGCCGATCGCGCGGCGCTGGACGCGCGGCTCGACGTACCAGCCTTCGATGAAGCCGACCGGTCGGCTCGGATCGCAGCCGTCGGCGTGCGAGCGCAAGCCGACCTCGATGAAGCCGACGATCGCGCCGTCATCGAGCGCGACGAACATCACGAGCGGCAACGTGGTCACCGGATCGCCGCGCGTGATCGCCGCCGCGTGCTCGGCGTGCTCGGCGACACTGCCGTCGGGCCACAGCGCGTGCGCGAGCTCGCCGATGCGGCGAGAGTCGTCCGGAGTTGCCGGTCGAATCGACGTCATGCTGCATGATACGCGCATGACGAAAGCAATCCCGGATGGTGTTCGCACGTTGACGCCGCAGCTCTCGCTCGAAAACTGCGCCGAAGCGATCGAGTTCTTCAAGCAGGCGTTCGGCGCCGAGGAGATCCATCGCGCGCCCGATCCGAGCGGCAAGAAGATCTGGCACGCGCAGCTCAAGATCGGCGACTCGATGCTGTTCGTCAACGACACGTTCCCCGAGATGGGCGGCGCGGCGTTTCCGGCGAACCTGTGGATCTACTCGGAGCACGTCGACGCCGCGTTCAAGCGCGCGGTCGATGCCGGCGCGACGGTGAAGATGCCGCTGCAGGACATGTTCTGGGGCGATCGCAGCGGCACCGTCAGCGACAAATGGGGAAACCAGTGGAACTTCGCGCAGCACATGCACGACGTCTCGATGGAAGAGATGCAGAAAGCGACCGAGAGCTTCGGCAAGAAGTAAGCGGCCTGACCCTCGACGACCTCGGGGATGCCGCGCGCGCCGATCCGACGCTCGTGCAGAGCTGTCGTGTTGTCACGGCGCTTGTTCGCGGATCGCAGAGCGCACGATCGTTGTGCGAAGCGACGCTCGTCGACCTCGACGCGGGCGTCGGTCGCGGTCTCGTCGGACGTGCTGGTGGACGCGACCGCAAAGCCGGTCGAGACCGACGAGCTGCGAGCGCTTAGGTCGCGAAGCCGATGCCGATCGCGATGCCGACCGCGATCGCGATCGCGATGAACAGCACGAGCGGCCAGACCGGCTTCGGCCGCAGATCGATGTCGAACATCGGCGACGGCGCGCGCAGCTGCTGGACCTGATGCGGCGGCAACGTCGGCGGGATCGCCGGCGCCTGCGGCGGCGCGTAGTCGAACGGCGATGGGAACGGATCGACCGTGCCCGCCGCGAGCCTCGGGATGCTCGGCCGCGGTGGATGCGGGATCACGCCGGGCAGCGTGACGCGCGGGATCTCGGGTTTGCCGTCGGGCTTGCGACGATCGACGACGGTCGCGCCGTCGAGCATGCTGTCGGCGCCGCCGATGAACGAGCTACTCGCGCGCGCCGGCACCGTCGGCGCCTCGTGCTCGATGCGTTCGCCCAGCCCTGCGAGCGCATCGGCGAGCTCGGATGCGTTCGCGTAGCGATCTTCGGGCTCGCGCGCGAGGCAACGCGCGACGATGTCGGCGAGCAGCGGCGGAACTTGCACCAACCGCTCGGGCGTCTTGCCGAGCAACGCGGCGAGCATCGCCGCCGGTCCCGGCGCGGTGCCGAACGGCCGCTCGCCGGCGATCATCTCGTAGATCACGATGCCGAGCGTGAACACGTCGCTCTGCGGCAAGCAGTTGCCGGCCATCTGCTCCGGCGCCATGTAATCGAACGTGCCGACCATCTGACCGACGTGCGTGACGTCGGCGTCGGGCGAGCCGTCGCGCAACTTCGCGATGCCGAAGTCGAGCACCTTGACGTAGTCGCGCTCGTTCGCGCGCTGCTCGATGTGAATGTTCGCGGGCTTGAGATCGCGATGCACGATGCCGAGCTCGTGCGCTTCGGCGAGCGAGCAACACACGCCGCGCGCGAGCTTGACGACGGTCGGCCACGGCAGCGGCCCCTGCGCCGTGTAGCGCTCGAACAAGCTCTCGCCGCCGAGCAGCTCCATCACGAGAAACAGCGAACCGTCCGGCGCTTCGCCGGCATCGTAGGCGACGACCGTATGTGGATCGCGCAGCTGAGCGAGCGCGTGGATCTCGCGTTGAAACCGCGCCGTGACCGCGGCATCGGTCGCGAGCGCGGCATGCAGCACTTTGACGGCGACCTCGCGACGCGCGACCGTGTCGAACGCGTGATAGACGGCGCCGAAGCCACCCGACGCGATCTTGTAGTCGAGTCGATACCGCCCGCCGAGCGACGTGCCGAGCCGCGCATCGACGCGCTCGATCACGGTCCGGTCGAGGTCGACTTCGTGCGGCATCATCTGCTTCTTGATACGGACGAGCCGGTCGATCTGTTTATTTCGATTTTTGCTCGTCGGTACGCGAGGTTCGGCGATCTTGGCGAGGGAATAATTTGAATACGAGCCGCGTGGGCGTCGTCGGATGTGGCACGGCGGGCGCCGCGGCGGCGTTGTTGCTCGCGCGCGCGGGTCACGCGGTGACGGTGCTCGAGCGTGTCGCCGAGCCGAAACCCGTCGGTGCCGGCATCATCGTGCAGCCGACGGGACAAGCCGTGCTCGCGCGGCTCGGCTTGCTCGACCGCATCGCGGCGCGCAGCTCGCCGATCGATCGCTTGTATCTCCGAACGTCCGGTGGCCGGACGTTGGTCGATCTGCACTATGCGGAGCTCGAGCCGAGCTGGCGCGGTCTCGGCGTGCACCGCGGCGTGTTGTTCGCTGCGCTCCACGATGCTGTGACGCGCGAACCCTCGATCGAGTTGCACGCCGGCGTGACCGTGCGATCGCTGGGCGAGCTCGGCACGTTCGATCTCGTGATCGTGGCGGACGGCACGTTGTCACAGCTGCGCGACGACCACGCCCGCCGCGACGTCGCGTATCCGTGGGGTGCGCTGTGGTTCGTCACCGAAGATCGCGAGCGCGCGTTCGAACGCGAGCTCTATCAAGTCGCGACCGGCGCGCGCCGGCTCTACGGCATGTTGCCGACCGGGCTCGGGCCGACGGGCGACGTGCCGATCATTTCACTGTTTTGGAGCTTGCCGGCGCGCGAGCTCGATGCGTTTCGTCGCGGCGATCGCTTCGCCGCGTGGAAAGCCGACGTGATCGCGCACGATCCGCGTGCCGCGGCCGTGGTCGCGACGCTCGAGTCGCCGGAACAGCTGACGTTCGCGCGTTACCGCGACGTCACGATGCGGCCGTGGCACGACGGCAACGTCGTCTACATCGGCGATGCGGCACATGCGACGAGCCCGCAGCTCGGCCAAGGCGCGAACCTCGCGCTCGTCGATGCGGCCGTGCTCGCCGATTCCCTCGCGACCGCGCCGACGATCGGTGATGGGCTGCGCGCCTACTCGCGCGCACGCGCGCGGCACGTCGATCATTATCAACGGATGACGCGCGTGCTCACGCCGCTGTTCCAATCGGACTCGCGCGCGCTCGCCCTGTTGCGCGATCTGACGTTCCCGATCGCGAACGCCGTCGGTCCACTCCGTCGAGAGATGGTGAGAACCATGTGCGGCGTGTCGCGAGGCTTCCTGCGCCGAGCGCTCCATGTAAGCTCGTTGGCATGACGCCGACGACGATGGACGACGTGGAGCTGACGCTGGATTGGGTCGCGAATCGCGCCGAGCGCGAGAACGCGCGTGTCGAAGTCGTGTCGCGCAAGCCGGATCGCAGCCTCGTGCGGACGACCTACGGCGACGTGATCCGGCGCGCGAAGCAGCTCGCGCGCGCGTTGATCGACGCCGGCGTGCAGCGCGGCGATCGCGTCGCGACCTTGATGTGGAACCACGCCGAGCACCTCGAGGCGTACTTCGGCATCCCGCTCGCCGGCGGCGTGCTGCACACGCTCAACTTGCGATTGCCGCCGGAAGACATCGCGTTCATCGCGAACGACGCCGGCGATCGCATGCTGATCGTCGACGACGTGCTGTTGCCGCTCTACGACAAGGTCGTCGCTGCGGGCGCGACGTTCGAGCGCGTGATCGTCGTCGGCAAAGACTACGAGTCGTTCGTCGCAGGCGCGCGCGACGCCACGCCGCTGCCGAAGCTGTCCGAACGCGACGCGCTCGGCACCTGCTACACGAGCGGCACGACGGGCCGCCCCAAAGGCGTCGTGTACTCGCATCGCTCGTCGATGTTGCACACGCTCGTCGTCGCGCTGCCAGATTCGCTCGAACTGTCGCGCAACGAGGTCGTGCTGCCGGTCGTGCCGATGTTTCACGTCAACGCGTGGGGCCTGCCCTACGCGTGCGCGATGACCGGCGCGAAGCTGGTGTTTCCCGGACCGTGCCTGGACGCACCGAGCTTGCTCGAGCTGATGCAAGACGAACGCGTCACGGTCGCGGCGGGCGTGCCGACGATCTGGATCGGGATCCGCGACGTGCTCGACGCCAAGCCCGGGGCATACAAATTGAAGGAGGGTGTCCGCATGATCGTCGGCGGCTCGGCAGCACCCGAACAATTGATTCGGGACTTCGACCGCTTGGGCCTTCGGCTCATCCATGCGTGGGGAATGACGGAGACATCGCCGATCGGCACGGTGTCGCGGCTGTCGCCGGAGCTCGCCGCCGCAGACGAGGCAACGCGCTACAAGGTGCGCGCGCGCCAGGGTGTGTCAGTTCCGCTCGTCGATATCCGCGTCCGCAACGAAGCCGGAGACGTGCCGGCCGATGATTCGACCAGCGGCGAAGTGCTGATTCGGGGGCCGTGGATCGCGGGCAGCTACGCCGGCGGTCACACGCCCGAGCGCTGGACCGCAGACGGCTACTTCCGGACCGGCGACGTCGCGCGCATCGATCGCAACGGCTACATCCAGCTCACCGATCGCATCGCCGACTTGTGTAAGTCGGGCGGCGAATGGATCGCGACGCAGGAGCTCGAGAACGCGTTGATGGGCCATCCGGCTGTCCGTGAAGCCGCGGTGATCGGCGTGCCTCACCCGAAATGGAGCGAACGCCCGCTCGCCGCCATCGTCTTCAAGGATGGTCAGACCGCCACGCCCGACGAGCTCCGCGCGTTCTTGGCGCCGAAGTTTCCGAAGTACTGGCTGCCCGACGCGTTCGTGACGGTCGAGTCGATCCCGCGCACCTCGGCCGGCAAGTTCAAGAAGACGGAGTTGCGCGTGAGGTTCAAAGACTGGACGTGGTGACCATGCTAGATCCCGCAGGACAAATGCCGTCGTTACGCGCTCGTGTGAAAGACGTGATGTTCGATCGCGTTCCCGGGCTGCTGCGGCGCGGACCGGCGACCAGCAAGCGCGTCGCGATCACGTTCGACGACGGCCCCGACGAGCTGACGCCGCGCTATCTGGACATGCTCGACGATCTCGGCGTGCCCGCGACGTTCTTCGTCATCGGCGAGCTCGCCGCGAAACGGCCCGAGCTCGTGCGCGAGTACGTCAAGCGCGGCCACCAGGTCGCCGGCCACGGCTACGACCACACGCGGTTCACCAAGCTCGGCGTGCGCGAGCTGCTCGATCAAGCGCGCAAGACCGACGCCGCGATCGGCGGCTCGCCGACCGGCCATCCGTGGATTCGCCCGCCGCACGGCTCGCTCGACGCCGGCTCGATCGTCTCGCTGCGCGCGGCCGGCTTCGTGATCGCGCTGTGGACGGTCGATTCACGCGACTATGCCGACCGCGATCCCGCGAAGCTCGCGGAGCGTTGCGCACCGGCGAACGTCCACGGCGGCGACGTGCTGCTGTTCCACGAAGGCCAAGAGTGGACGCTCGAGGCGCTGCCTCGGATCATCGCCGCGCTCCACGCGAGCGGGCTCGAGTGCGTGACGATGCACGATCTATTTGCCGACTGACGGAATCACGAAGCTCGCGATGTCGTCGTCGATGAAGTGCTTCCACGTTCTGAAGTCGCCGTAGTTGCCCGCCATGATCGCGACGACGAGATCGAGATCCGGAATCGCCATCGCGATCTGGCCGCCGTTGCCGCTCGCGTAGAACGCGGCGTGCTCGCGGCCGGCCACGACGAGCGTGCGCCGCCACCACGCGTAGCCGTAGTCGTCGGGCTCGTGGATCGACGCGTGCGCCGCGACCGATCGCGCGACCCAATCGGCGCTGACGATCGGTTTGCCCTGCCAGCGACCGCGATCGAGAAACACCTGCGCGAGCTTCGCAAAGTCGAGCGGCTCTAGGTACACGCCGCCGGCGAGATAGCCCTGCTCGTTCGGCTGGAGATCCAGATAGTAGTGCGTGATGCCGAGCGGCGCGGCGAGATCGCGGTTCCACAGCGCCGGGATCCACGCGTGGGTCGCGCGCGCGAGCAGCACGCCGACGAGATTGATCGCGCCGGAGCAATAGACGGCGCGCTCGCCGGGCGATCGGATCATCGGCAACGCGAGCGCGTAGTGCTGCCAGTCCCGATCGGCTTTCTGCGCTTGCATCGTCGATTCGTTGCCCGGGCTCGCGTCGTCGTCGTCGTCGCACGAGAGCCCGGAGCTCATCGTCAACAAGTGCGCGAGCGTGATCTGCGCCTTGCGCGGATCCGGATCGTCGCCGGCGAGCTTCGTCGCATCGGTGAGCTCGCCGCGATCGACCGCGGCGCCGATCAGCGCCGAGCTCCAGCTCTTACCCGCCGAGCGCGTGTCGTGCGGCGTCGCGCGCGTGAAGCCGTCGAAGTACTCCTCGACGACGAGCTTGCCGTGACGCGCGATCACGAGCGCTTGGATCGCCGGCGAATTCCACGCGGTCGGTACGGCGTCGATGATGTGCCGCACGAGCTGCTCGATCGGCGCGTCGCGCATGCCTTCGGCGGCGAGCGTGCTCGCCGGCCAGCCGTTGCCCGGTGCCGGCGGTGCGTAGTGATACGGCGCCGTCGTGACCCGCGGATAGAAGCCGGGTGCATCGGCGCGCGAGCTTCGCTTGGTCAGATCGAGCGCGATGTCGAACCCGACGAGCTCGACGTGCAAGCCACGCGCACCGAGCGTGCCGCGCAGCGCGACGCGACCATCGGCGCGCGACAGCACGACCGCGTTGCCGGCGCGTGCGACGCGCAGGTCGCGCACCATCGCACCGACGTTGTGGCCGGGCTCGCGGATCCACGCGCGCGTGCCGGCGATCGTCAGGTACAGCTCCAACCGATCGGGCAGCGGTGTCACCGTCGCCGTAAAGCCCGAGCCGGTCGGCGATAACGCCAGCGGTGTCGCAAAGGCGAGATCGATCGCGACGCCGGGGCTTTGCAGCCAGAACGCTTCGCCGCGCTCGGGTGCAAGCCGCAGCTCGCCGGTCCCGAGGTCGCTCTTCCACCAATCGCCGTCGCGGGTCAGCGTCGCGGTCGTACCGGCGATCGTCGCGGTCCACGCGTCGCCGGCGCGCGCGATCGTCAGTTGGCCGGCGGTTTGGTGCGTCGACACGACGTCGGCGCCCCACAGCCCGTCGAGATCGTCGACGTGCGGAGCTTGCCGCGGCGCCGCGCACGCGACGAGCAGCACGAGCGCCAGCTTCACGTGCGACCCTCGAGCCAGCGCACGAGCTCGGGAATCGCGCTCGTCATGTTCGTCTCCAGCCGTTTGCACGCGCCGGCGAGATCTTTGCGGCGAAGCGCCGCGAGCAGCTTCTTGTGCTCGGTGTACGCGGTCGAGACGTTCTTCGTCGCGCGAAAATACGCGTGCTCGTAACGCCGCGTGCGCCACATCATCTGCTTGATCAGCGCGATCAGGACCTGGTTCGGGCATCCGGCGACGAGCTCCAAGTGCCATTCGTCGTCGAGCTCGATGACGCGCTCGGAGCTCGCGGCGGCGTCGAGCAGCAACGCGTTGCGCGCTTCGAGCCGATCGATCACCGCGCGCGACGGCACGCCGGCGAGCTCCAACGCCCACGGGTCGAGCTTGGCGCGGATCGGATAGAGCTCGAGCGCCTCGGCGACCGTCAACGGCCGCACATAGAAGCCGTGATGCGGTCGGGCCTCGAGAAACGCCTCGCCCGCGAGCCGCGTGAGTGCTTCGCGCAACGGCGTTCGGCTGACGTCGAGCGTCTTTGCCAGCTGGACCTCGTTGACGCGCGTGCCGGCCGGCAAGTTGCCGGTGATGACGTAGCGGCGCAGCTGTTCCTCGACCCCGCGGCTCATCGTCCGATCCATCTGTATACTGTATACAGTATGCAGTTCGGCGCCAAGCCCACCCCTCGCGCCATCCGAGATCATCCGAGATCGACACCGAACATCGCGATTCGGCATCGTGTGTCGCTGCACGCGCGTCAGCGCACGCCGCGACCGGGCGCGCAGCAACGCTCTCGACGAAACGCTGATTTGACGGGAGAAGCCCGCGGAATTTGCGATGGCACGCGCCGTGCTGAGTCACCTGCGTCATGCGTACTTCGATTCTGGTTGCTGCTATCGCGCTCGCTTCATCCGCCGCCTACGCCGACGAGGTCGTCGTCGAGACCGGCGACGGCTACTATCACGGCGGTCGCCGCGGCGTGATCGTCGGCGCGTCGATCGACGGCGGCGACATGGGCTGTGAAACCAAGAACGGCCAAGACTGCGGCGGCTCGAAGGGCGCCGGCGGTTTCAGCGGACACCTCGGCGGCATGGTCACGCCGCGCCTCGCGATCCTCGGCGAGGTCTGGGCGATGGCGGCCGACTCGGACAACGTCACGACCACACAGGTGATGGCGAACGCCGCGGTGCGCGGTTGGGTCACGCGCCGCTTGTGGTTGCAAGGCGGCCTCGGGTTCGCGCGCTCGAAAGTCTCGTACGACGCCGGCAGCGGCATCATGGCGAGCGACGAATCGGCGACGGTGCCCGCGTTCATGGCGGCGATCGGCTTCGAGTTCGTCCGCACGCACGAGTTCGGGCTCGACATCGAGCTGCGCAGCGGCACCGGCTTCTACGAAGGCGACGCGCGGCTATACAACGGCGCGCTCGGCATCGGCGCGAGCTGGTTCTAAGCCGTGCTCGTTCTCGCGCTCATCCTCGACTGCCTTCGGGCAGCTCGACGGTCTACCAGACGGCGTTGATCACGGAGCGCAGAGCGCGCCGTACTTGGTGCAGCCCGTCGCGCCGATCTGATCGCAGTGATGGTGCAAGCCGTCGTCGGGATCGAACATGCACGCGTTCGCCGGCGTGCACGTCGAGCTCGCGTTCCACTGCGCGCACGCGCCTTCGATCGGCTTCGCGCACGTGTGATACGCGCGCGTCTGCGGATCGAACATGCAGCCGTCGGCGGGCGCGCACGGTGCGCCGAAGTGAAAACAGATCCCGGCACCGCCCGACAGACACGTGAAGTACGAGCCGGCGCCTGCGTGAAACGCACACGTCGGACTCGGGCAACCGACCTCGGGGACGATCGCCGCAGATCCGGTTGCGGATCCCATCGCGACGGTCGTGCTCGCGCTGCCGGCCGCGTGCGCGGTCGCGTTGTGTGGCGTGGGATTCGGAACCGGGGCGCTACTGCCGCACGCGGCTAGCAGGATCCCGACGAGGACGTGGCGCACCGCACGAATATAGCGTGTGCTCGACCGTCGCGCCCGAATCGGTGTAGCGTCGCCTCGATGAGGGGCGCCGTCTTGGCCAGTTTGTTGGGCGTTGTTGCGGCCGCGTGCGGCAACGGCGACATCGCGTTGCCGATCGAAGCGCAATGCAACCCGCTCGGCAGCGGCCATTGCATGACGCCGTGGCCGAACGCGGTGTTCGAAGTCGACGACTCGAGCACGATGACCGGCCGCCACGTGGCGATCCCGGCCACGACGCTGCCAACCAACAGCGACGGCGATCAAGTCGACCCGACGGAATGGAACTGGGCCGATGGCTTCTCGCCGTCGGCGCCGATGGTGATGTCGTTCCCGAACGGCGTGTCGGTCACCGGTCTGCCGCCGGTCGACAACATGGATCTCTCGCTCGCCGACGACAGCCCGACGGTGATCCTCGACATGACGACCGGCCAGCGCGTCGCGCACTTCGCCGAGGTCGACGCCCAAGCGACGGGACCGCTGAGCTCGCAAGCGCTCTACTTGCGGCCGGCGCAGCGCCTGATCGGCGGCCATCGCTACGCGGTCGCGATCACGAACGCGGTGAAAGATCCCGCGGGCAACGACCTGCCGATTCCGCCCGGCTTCGCCGCGCTGCGCGACGGCAAACACACCGATCACGCGCTGCTCGAAGCCGAGCGGCCGCGCTTCGCCGACGTGCTCGCCGCGCTCGACACCGCCGGCTTTCCCGCCGACCAGCTCGTCGTCGCGTGGGAGTTCACGGTCGCGTCCGATGATTTCGTGCATCGCGACATGATCACGGCGCGCGACGCAGCCGTGACCGCGCTCGACGCTCACACGATCGCGTTCACGATCACCAAAGACTCCGGCAGCGGCGCCGGGTCTGCGATGCGCGTCATCGAAGGCACGCTCGACGCGCCGCTGTTCTTGACCGACAACGGCGATGCCGTCCAGCAGCCGGTGATCGCGCGCGACTCGAACAACCTGCCGATGCAGCAGGGCTGGTATCAGATTCCGTTCGCCGCGATCGTGCCACCGTGCGTGTACACCGCGGCCGCGCCGGTCGGGATGGTCATCTACGGCCACGGTTTGCTCGGCGCGGCGACCGAAGTCGAAGGCGGCACGCAGCAAACCACCGCATCGAGCTTGTGCATGGTGTTCGCCGCGACCGATTTGCGCGGCATGTCGACGCAAGACATCGCGGCGGTCGCGACCGCGATGAACGACGCCACGCACGCCGATCAGGTGATGGAAGTGCTCGAACAAGGCCTCGTCAACCAGGTCACGCTCGTGCGCGCGCTGCGCACGACGTTCGCGTCGATGCTGTTCGTCGACGGCACCGGCAAGTCGGTCGTCGATCCGACGAACGTCGTCTACTACGGGCTGTCGCAAGGCGGCATCTTCGGCGCGTCGGTCGTCGCGTACGATCCGACGCTCACGCAAGGTGTGCTCGGCGTCGCGGCCGCGAACTATTCGACGCTGCTCGATCGCTCGACCGATTGGCCGACGTATCGCGCGATCTTGTCGGGCGCATATCCCGATTCACTCGACGACACGCTGTTGCTGTCGTTGTTCCAGATGCGCTGGGACAAGACCGAGCCGGCCGGCATCGTGAATTCCGTGCTCGCCGGCATGCCGACGTCGCCGCAGCCCAAGCAGCTGCTCATGCAGATCGCGTTGTCAGACAACGAAGTGCCGAACATCGGCAGCTACTGGGAGGCGCGGTCGATGGGCATTCCCGTCGTCGGCCCGACGCCGGTGACGCCGTGGGGGTTGATGGTGCAGGCCAGCCCGATCACGAGCGGCAGCGCGATCATCATCATGGACGGCGGCGCACCGCCCGCACCGACGACGAACGTGCCGGCGCCCGCGCAGAATCCAAGCATGCACGACCTCACGCGCACCCAGCCCGCGACGTGGCGCCAGATGCACGACTTCTACACGACCGGCATGATCGTCAACGAGTGCAGCGGCGCCTGCGAATGCCAAAGCGGCGCGTGTAACTAAGCGAGCACGCGCAGCACGCGCACCATCGTCGTGAGCTCGCGCGGTAACGCAGCGAGCTTGCCGAACCCGGCGCCGGTGTGGCCGTACAGGCCGGTGACGTGGACGCGCGCGTCGGCGTTGACGAGACCGGCCGCGAGGCGATGCACGTGCTCGACGGGGATCACGTCGTCGTCGGCGCCGTGCACGAGATCGACGCGGCCGCGCACGCGCGCGAGAAATCGCGACGGCTCGAGATCGCGGCGATCGGCGAGCGCGAGTGCGGGCTCGGCGATCGGCCACGCACCGGGACGGATGCCGGCGAGAAATAGCTCGCGCACTTCGGCGGGCACGCTCGGCGCGAGCGACTCCGCGATCGCGACATAGCGTTCCGGCGCCTTCAGCTCCGGCCGTCCCCACGTTTGCTCGACGTAGCGCCGCCACGCGGCTTTGAGCACGCCTGTGCACGCGCGATCGTGCGCGATGTGATCGAGCAAGTTCATCACGACGACCGGCTGATTGAGCGGATCGCGATGCTCGCCGGTCAGACAGAACCGCATCGCGTCGGTGAAGTCGGCGTAGCCGCCGAACACGACGAGCCGATCGAACAGCTCCGGCCGCTCGGCGGCTGCCGCGAACACGAGCAACGAGCCGAACGAGATCGAGAACGCGACCGGCTTCGCATCGAGCTGGAGCGCGTCGCAGCAGCGGATGAAGTCGTCGATCGCGCGCTGATCGGGCTCGAGCGCCAAGTAGCTCGGCACGAACGGCGCGATCACGCGATGTCCGGCGGCGGCGAGGATCCGACAGAACCGATCGAGCCGCGGATCGTCGGCACCGGCGTAGTGCAAGCCGGGTGCGATCACGAACGGGGCCGGCGAGCGGGACGGCGTCGTGCTGCCGCGTTTAGCATCATGTGTACGTACGTACATACGCCTGCGTATGTACGTACGTACGCGTAGGCCACCGACGAGCTCTTCGCTGACCTCGGCTTCCGGCGCCTTTGTCGAGCTCGCCCACGGACCGAGCCAGCGTGCGAGCGTGGCGATGCTCATAACCCGAGGTAGTGAATCGCCGTGACGAGCCAGCCGGTCTTCGTCTGCACGCCGAGCACGAGCGCGATCATGCGCGATTTGCCGAGCGCGACGCTCGCGATCGCGTAGCCGTAGCTCGCGGTGTCGACCTCGTGCACCGACGGGTCGAGCGTCAACGCGAGCTTGCTCCAGCTCGCGAGCAAATCCGATGCGTGCGTGCCCTCGCCGACCGCCTGCTCGGCGAGCTCCGTGCCGAACACGACTGTGTCCGCGTACGTCGATCGCGCGCTCGCGGGCGACGCGGCGAGCTTCGCGAGCGGCCCAGCCGGCGTCGGCGATGGCATCACCGGCACCGCGCCGCCGGCGGCGAGCGACTTCACCGGCGCGAACGTCGCGACGACAACGCGGCCGTTCGCGTCGATCAGCTGCACCGTGCGATACGGCTTGCCGTCGAGCACGAGCTCGGCGGCGAGCGACGTCGCGTCGCCGAGCGAGTCCTTCGCGAAACGCTCGATGCGGGCGCGCGCATGCTTGACGAGCTTCGGCCGCCCGACGGTTGGCGTTGGTGACAGCACGATCGCGTCGGCGGCGAACATCGACGTATCGCCTGCGAGCTCGCGCTCGAGCACCGCGAATGCGTCGTTCGCGCGCGGCAGCGGCGGCGGCTCGAACGCGACGAACGACGCGCCCGGCAACGCGAGGAGCACCTTGTCGTGCAGGCGCAGCGTCGTCCCGAGCACGAACAGGTCATTCGGGCCGAGGTAGCCGGTCGCGCCGGTTCCCATCACGGTGCAGCCGTCGAGCTCGGTCGGCTCGATGATGCCGGAGAAGCCGTTCGCGATCGAGTTGATGATGAAGATCGGCGGATCGTGCGAGACCCAGCGCAACGAGTTGTGATTCGTCCACTCCATCGCGCCATCGGGAAACGTCGTCGTCGTGCCGTTGTAACGGCAGGTCATCGTCTCGGCGTCATCGTCGGTCACGTTGAGGTCGCGCTCGCGCTTCGCGAACGTGATGTGGACGTTCGGCGACGGCGCGACCGTCGGCCAACCTTCCCAGCTCGGGTTGCCGTCCGGCGGACTCGTGCGCGAGGTCAGTGCCACGCCCACGCCCACGCCCGCGCCGACGCCGAGCCGCGCGTACACCCAGTTCTCGCAGATCATGTGGCCGTCGGCGGGAAATCCCCAGTCGCAGCGACCGAGCCACAGCTCGTCGTTTGTCGACCCGATCAGCGTGAACATCGGCTTGTCGAGCTGCTCGACCTGTTCGCTCGGCTTCGCCAATGTGAACGCGCTGCTCGGCGGCGTCGCGATCGCGACGAAGCCTTTCTCGGTCAGCTTGCCGACCGCGCCATTGTCGAGCAGCACGACCGGATCGCGATCGATCCAGACCAGCTGTTGCACGTCCGACGGCAGCTTGATCGTCGCGACGATCTTCGCCGAGCTGGCGCCGGCCTCGACGAGGGACGCTGATTTGCCGTCGGCGACCACGAGCCGCGTCGCGTGCGCGTTGCCGACCAACACCAAGACGACGAGCCCTGCCCTCATTCGTTCACCGTAGTGTAGCGGTTCGTCTTCTGTCGCGGCTCGCGCCAGCCGAATGCGGGTGCGATCGCGCGATCGTCGACGGTGAAGCCGGCGTCGCGCAGCGCCGCGAGCCCGCTCGGCGTCAACGAGCACTCGAACACGCCGAGGCGCTCGAGCTTCGGCAGCTGGGCCTTGCCCGCGATCAGCGCAGCGGCGCCGTCGTCGGAGAGCGTGCCGAGCGCGAAGTCGAGCTGCTCGAGCCGCGCGCTGCCCGGCCACGCGAGGAGGTCGGGCACGAGCTCGTCGCTGAACATCGCGTTGCGCACGGCGAGCGCGCGCAACTTCGGCGACGCCATCGAGAAGATCGTGCGTGCATCGGCGTGCTCGCAATCGGCACCGTAGCCTCGGTCCGGATCGCCGAACCACAGCTCGAGCTCTTCGAGCGCGGGCCAGCTCGCTCGCGTGATCGATGCGAGCAGGCGCTTCGTCATCGAGCTCGTACGCACCGCAAATCGTCTCGCGCGCGGCAGCTCGAGCGCGCCGAGCTCGACGTCGCTCGTCTTGAGCACGACATCTTCGAGCAGCGGGTAGCACGCGCCCAGCCCGCCGAGATCGCCGATCGGCGCGCGCGAAATATCGATGTTGTCGATGTCGGTCTGATCGAAGTCGGCGAGCTCGAGCACGCGCAGCGGTGGATGCGGACCGGCGCGCATCAACAGATCGGCCATCAGCTCGTTGTTCTGATCGCCGAACGCGTGGCAGCCGATCACGAGCTCGCGCAAGAACCGCGATGACGGATGGCGCAGCAGATCCCATAGCGCGTCGGGCCCGTCGTCGCCGCTGTCGCCGCGGCCGATGCGCGCGCGCTTGATGAAGCCGCGCTCCCAGACCAGCTCCAGCGCGTCGCCGCGGTCGAGTGGGCCGAGCAGCTCGTCGCGATAGCGGTCGAGCAATTGGTCGGCTTCGTGGTCGAGCCCGGCGTGCTGCACCGCGATCAGCTGACCGCGCGGATGCCCACGATGCTCGAGCCAATCGGCGTAGACCAGCGACGTCGCGACGTCGTCGGGATCGGCGAGCAGCGCGGCATC
>DASXEF010000804.1:0-1810 GCA_036490255.1 Kofleriaceae bacterium | reverse complement strand
TCGGCATCGCGATCGCGGGGCTCGCGGTCGTCGACTTCGCGTGGATGCTGCCCGCGCTGCGCCACATCGAGACCGACACCAAGATGAACGACGTCGCGATCGGCGTGCAGATGTCGGTCTTGCTCGTCGCCGCCGGGCTCGGGGCGCTGTTCGTGGTCCAGCTGCTGGCGCGCGTGCGCAGTCGCGACACGATCGAAGGCCTCGCGATGCTCGGCGCGTCGTATCAGCTGCTCGGTGGCGTCGTCGCGCTCGCGGCGTCGGGCGCGTACGTGTTGCTCCGCATGCACCTGCTCGACTGGGCGATGTAACGAGCCCGGCTCGTCGCGGCGGTGGATCGAATCGTTGGCAAGCACGCGTACTCTCGGGCTCCAGCCTTGCGGCTTGGGCTCGGCGGAGCGATCACAGCTCGTCGGTGCGATCGGTCGCAGGCGGCGGTGCCGGCGAGAGCGCCGAGATGCGCGCGCGCGTCGGCTCGTCGAGCACGAGCTCGATCGCCGCGAGCGCGGGTGCGAGCTGATCGGCGTTGCGCGCGCCGGCGAGCACCGACGTCACCGCCGGATGCGACGCGACCCACGCGACCGCCAACGTGACCGGCGAGTGTCCGAGCTCGGCGGCGAGCGCGGTGAACGCCTCGGCGATCGCGAAGTTGTTCGGGTCGCGATAGCGCGCCGCGTACATCTTCCAATCGACGAGTCGGCCGTGCTCCGGCCGCTTGTCGCGCGTGTAGTTGCCGGCGAGCAAGCCGCCGCCGGACGGGCTGTACGGAAACACCGCGAGCCCGAGCGACTGCGCCATCGGCAACAGCTCGATCTCGGCGGTGCGCTTGACGAGATTGTACATCGGCTGGATCGCGACGAACGGCGCGAGTTGTTGCGCGGCGGCGATGCCGAGCGCGTGCGCGACCTGCCACGCCGCGAAGTTGCTGCACGCCGGATACAGGATCTTGCCGGCGCGCACGAGATCGTCGAGCGCGCGCAGCGATTCGTCGATCGCGGTGTGATCGTCGAAGCGGTGCAGGTAGTAGAGGTCGATGCGATCGGTCGCGAGCCGGCGCAGGCTCGCCTCGACCGCGCGGACGAGGTGAAATCGCGACGAGCCGCGCGCGTTCGGACCTTTTCCCGTCGGGAAATAGCCCTTCGTCGCGATCACGAGCTCGTCGCGCTCGTCGCGCATGAGGCGGCCGACCATCTCTTCGGATCGGCCCTCGTTGTAGACGTCGGCGGTGTCGATCAGGTTGACGCCGGCATCGCGCGCCGCGCGCCACATCTTCGTGGCGGTCGCTTCGTCGGAGTCGCCGCCGAACGACATCGTGCCGAGCGCGACGCGAGCGACGCGCACGCCGGTGCGACCGACGAGGTTCACTTCGCGAACGCGCTCTCGATGCGGTGGAGCACTTTCTCCTCCGACGCCGAGACTTTGCCGATGCCGAGAAACCCGCCCGCAGCCGCGGCGACCATCTTCGCGAAGCCGACGATCTGATTCTTGAGCAAGCGGTTCTGCTCGTCGCTGAGCTGGCCGACAAGTGCCTTGATGTAGGCCTCCCACGCATCGATGAGCTCGTCGCTCGGCCGCTTCGCGAGCCACGACTCGAGCAGCTCGTAGCCGGGCGAGCCTTTGTCGAGGCCTTTGCCGTGCGCGCCTTGCAAGATCGCGGTGCGCTCGTTGTCCTGCACCGCCCCGTCGGCCCACGCGACTTGAATGAGCGGGACCAGCGACAACGCCGCGATCGTATTGGCCGCGAGGCCCAAGTGCACGAGCTTGTCGAGCACGGCGTCGTCGGTCATGCCCGACACTTTGCGCAGCTCGTCCT
>DASXEF010000773.1:0-11213 GCA_036490255.1 Kofleriaceae bacterium | reverse complement strand
CGACCGCATCGGCCGGTGCCGCCACGGTGATCGCCGTATTGCTGACGTCGATCGGCGCGGCGACCGAGAACAAGCCGGCGCCGTCGGCGAACCGATAGCTGACGCCGCCGGTGGTCTCGAGCACGACCACGACGTGGCCGGCTTCGACGAAGTCGAGCAGCGACTGCGCGACCGCCGTGCCGGCGGCTTCGGCATCGTCGCCGCTGCCTTGTTGCGGCTCGATCACGACGGTGTCGATCTCGAGCAAGCTCTTGGCGTCGAGCGCGGCGAGCTCGAGCCCGAAATCGTTGCGGCCGGTCTGCGCGAGGCCAGACGATGCGGCGGCTTGCGCGCCTTCGAGCGACGAGCTGCCGCGCCAGTAGCCGATGCGCGTGAACTGACCGGTGACGAGGCCGACGGCATCGCCGAGCACGCGGTTCATCGCCGCATCGGTCGTTTGATAATCGTGGCCGATCGCGACGACGTGGCCGGCGATCTCGCCGACACACGCGCTCGCCTGACAAAAGCCGGTCGCGCAGGTCAGGCCGCACGCGCCGCAGTTATCGGCATCGCTCGTCGTATCGACGCACACTCCACCGCAATCGGTGAGCGGCGTCGAGCACAGCGGTGGATCGGGCTGGGTCGGCGAGATCGGCGTGGTCGGGCCTTCGGGCATCACCGGCTGCGCGGTCTGGTTCGGCTGCGTATCGCTGCCGGGACCCGACTGCGTGGTGCACACGCCGGCGATCAGCTCGAAGCCATCGGCGCACGGATCGTCGATCAACGAGCTGCAGCCCGCGGCGAACAACGCAAACACGGCTAGGCGTTTCACGGCTGCACCTCCTGGCGCGGCGCGCGATCGATGACGAACTCGACGCGCCGGTTGCGCGCGTGCGCCTCGGGCGTGGTGCCGGGATCGCGCGGTTTCGTGCGGCCGTAGCCGACGAACGACACGCGGTCGGGATCGACGCCCGCTTTGACGAGCACGTTGCGCGTCATCTCGGCGCGGCGCTCGCTGAGCGCCTGGTTGTAGTCGTCCTCGCCGCGCACGTCGGCGTGGCCTTCGATCGTGATGTGGATCCACTCGGGATGCGCGGCGACCGCTTTCGCGATCGCGCGCACGATCTCGCGGCCCTGCGATTTGACGTGCGCGTGGTCGGTTTCGAACAGCACGCGATCGTCGAGGATGATGCGATCGCCTTGGACTTCGACGACGCCGCCGGCGCCGCAGTCGCTGGCCTTGTCGAGCGACTCGACGAGATCGGCGCACGACAACAGGCTGTCGGCGAGCTTGTCGCCGTCCAGATCGAACTTCGGAGCTGGTGGCTCCGGCGGCGGCGAGGGTGCGGGCGGCTCCGGCGTGGGCGGCAGCACCGGCACGCGCTCGTGCGATTTGCCGAACTGGAAGTCGACACCGGCGAGCACGAGGTTCGCGTCGCCGAAGCGATCCGCCGAATCGGCGACGAGGCGGATGTAGCGCACGCTCGGACCGACGGCGAACGAGCCGACGTCGATCATCCAGCCGATGCCGAGCTCGAATTCGGGAACGACGTCGTGGCCGGTGATGCCACCGCCGCCGACGAGCTCGATGAAGCCATCGCTCAGTGACACGCGGCCGGCAATGCCGGTGGCGACCAAGCCGCCGAGGCCGGTGTCCATCAAGTTGTTGCCGGGCGAGTCGCCGGCGCGCAGCACGCCGGCGCGCAAGCGAGCACCGACGGCGAAGCGGCCGCGCGAGATATAGCCGCCGACGGCGGGCATCGCGCCTGGCCGGAACACTTGTTCCTGCACCTGCGAGACCGCGACGGCGGTCGGCAGCTCGGCGGTCATCCAGGTGTCCGCGGTAGCGGTCGCGGAAGCGCCGAGCACCGCGAGGAACAGGTAGCGTCTCATCGACGAGTTGGTTCGGCCGTACCCGCGACGTGTTGATATCGCCGAGCTTTGGCCATACCGACTCGAGACACGACCACGCGATCGCGCGCGGTCGCCAACGCGGCGAGCCACGCGTCCTCGCGAGCTTTGAGCTCGGTGACGAGTGGCTCGAGCTCGCGTGGCAGCGACGCGGGCCGGTCGGCGGCGTCGAACAGCGCTTTGCGCGCGGACGCGATCGGCGTCCACGCGGCTAGTAGCTCGGTAGCGGTGTCGGCAGCCGGCGGCGCGACGGTGAGGTCGCGCAAGCGCTCGAGCCACTCCGCTGCGGTCATTTGGCGTGCGCCTTCTTGAAGGCGTCACCGAGGCCGGCCATCACTCGCGCCGCGTTATCGAGCGGTCGCGTCGACAGCTTCACGTTGCACTCGGCGAGCTGTGCGATGACGTAGTTGTAAAGCGATTCGAGGTTCGAGCACATGTCGGGCGCGACCTTGTGATCGAGCGCGATCTTGAGCTGGAGCACGATGGCCGATGCGTGATTGATCGCCTTGGCCTTCGCTTCGATGTCCTTCTTCGCGAGTGCCGCGCGCGTGTCTTCCACGTCGCGGGCGAATCGGTCGAACAGACGCTCGACGATCTGAGTCTTGGGCGCCGATTCGAGATCGACGCGCTTGTAGGCCCTGGCGGCCGCGTTGCCGTACATGGTGCTCCTCGGATCAGGCGAGCATCTTCGAGACCTGAGTGCTCTCGCTGTTCAGCGAGGACATCGTGCTCTCGAGCTGGTTGAATTCATCGGTCAGGCGGTCTTGCAGAGCCGTCGCGTTGGCCTCGATCTGATCGATCTCGCTTTGTAGATCGGTGTTCTGATCGGCGATGCTGGTGTCTTTGGCCGTCAGGATGCCGTTCTGCGGATCCGTATACATGTTCGTCATCGTGTACATGGCGGTTGCAGCACCGTTCGCGGTGAAGAACTGCTCGACCGCGTTCGGGTTGGTCTGCAGCGTCGACGTCAGCTTGTCGCTATCGAGCGACATGTTGCCGTTCTCGTCGATCGTGAGGCCGAGGTCGGTCAGGTTCATCCCGCCGAAGTTCTGGCTCGCGAGCTGCTCGAGCGAGCTCTGCAACTGGCGCATCGTCGAGTCGCCGAACAACGGCTCCTGCGTCGTCGCGCTCGAGTTGTAGCTCATCTGCACGTCGATCGCGCTCGACACCGCGTTGTAGTTGCTGACGAACTGGTTCAGCAGCGACGTCAGCCCGGTCGTGTCGGTGGTGACCGCGACCGTCGTGTTCGGGTCGGTCGCGGCCTGCGCCGAGTTGAGCGTCAGCGTGGTGCCGGGCAGTGCGTCGTCGATGACGTTCGTGCTGCGGGTGACTTCGATGCCGTCGATGTTGACCTTGGCGTCGGCCGCCGGGATCGTGACGTTGCTCGCGTTGCCGAGACCGAGCGAGGTGCCGCTGAGATCGGTGAACGTCGCGGCATTCGCGGTGCCAGCCGTGTTCGACGCGACCATCAAGCGGTACGACGTGCCGTCGTAGAGCACCGATGCCGAGACGCCGGCGTTGGCGCCGTTGATCTTCGCGGCGATCGAGCTCAGCGTGTCGGTCGACGTGAAGCTGATCGTCGCGCTCTGCGCGGTCGATCCACTTCCGGTCGCGATCGAGAAGCTGCCCGTGCCGGCGATACCGGCGGTGTCGCTCGCAAACGTATTCGACGCGACCGTCTGAGCGGTGGCGATCGAATCGACGCGCATCGAGTGCGTCGCGGCCTGAGCATCGCCGGAAACGGCGACGCTGATGTGCGAGTCGCTCGAAGTGGCCGTCATGAGCTGAGTGGCCGTTGGAATTTCGAGAGACTGCGCGAAAGTGCCCAGAGTCGACATCGACGCCGAGATGGAGTCGATGGCGGACTTCTGGTCGGAAAGTGTCGACTGCTCGCTTGTATACTGGCTCTCACTCGCCTTCGCCGCGTTCACCAAACTCGTGATGATCGACGTGGTGTCAAGTCCACTCACGAGTCCAGAGAACGAGACCGTTCCATTGGACGACGACGAGCTGGAGCTAGATGACGAGACAGTAGCCATGATCAGTCTTCACTAGTTACGAACGATTAACCCTGGAGCAACTTGAGCGCGGCTTGCGGCAGCTGGTTCGCTTGCGCGAGCACAGAGACGCCGGCTTGCTGCAGCACTTGCTGCTGCGTCATGTTCGACGTTTCCGACGCGATGTCGGTGTCGGTGATCGACGACTCGGCAGACGACAGGTTCTGCGTGGTGGTCGACAAGTTGCTGATCGTCACCTGGAGGCGGTTCTGCACGGCGCCGATTTTCGCGCGGGCGGTCGACAGCTGCTGGATCGCTTTGTCGAACACGGCGATCGCGTTCTGCGCTGCGGTCGCGGTCGACAAGCTCGCCGATGCCATCGAGCCCGTCGACGCGGTGCCGAGCGTGCTGGTCGTGAGCTTCGTGATGCTCATCGCGATGCGATCGTTCGCGGTGTTGTTGATGCCGACCTGGAAGGTCAGGCCCGTCGACGCCGAGCCGTCGAGCAGGTTCTGGCCCGAGAAGCTCGTGGTCGCGCTGATGCGGTTGATTTCCGAGCTGAGCTGCGTGTACTCCGTCTGGATGTACGAGCGGTCGGTCGAATCGAGCGTCTGGTTCGCCGACTGGACGGCGAGCTCGCGCATACGAGACACGATGCCCTGCATCGAGTTCATCGCGCCTTCAGCGACCTGCGACATCGAGATGCCGTCGTTCGCGTTCTCCGACGCTTGGCCGAGAGAGGAGATGTCCGCTTTCATCGACTGCGAGATGCCGAGGCCAGCTGCGTCATCAGATGCGCTGTTGATGCGCATACCAGACGACAGCTTCTCGATCGAGCTCGACAGCGAGTCTTGAGTCGCATTGAGGTTCCGCTGGGCGTCCAGCGACGTAGTGTTGGTGAGCAAAGAAATCATGGCTGACTTACCTTTCCGTTTTACTTTCTGACCGGGTTGTTGGTCTCAGACATGTCTTCGTCCCGGGAGCCGCCCTGTAAAGGGGGCAATCAATCAGGACGTCGTCTCGGGCGTCAGCAGCTCGAGGACCTTCTGGGTCACCGACTGCGAAACCTGGAGCACGGTACTTGCCTGAGCGAGCGACGACGCCGATTGCACGGCGTCGACTTCGGTGTAATTCGAGATCGACGACGCCAGTGACGTCGTCAGCGACTGTTGCGCCGATTGCGCGGATTGTAGCGATGCCATCATGCCGCCGACCTGCGCGCGCGTCGTCGCCATTTGCGTGACCGCGGTATTGAGACTGCCTAGCGCGGTCTGAATGCCCGTGGTGTCGTTCGCGTTCAGCGCGGTGACGAGACCATTCAGCGTGCTGATGATGTTCACCGACGAGCTCAGCGACGATCCGGCGAGCGACGACTGCGACGTATCCGACGAGCTCGAGTTGATCGACGTCGTCGACGAGTTGCCGGCGTAGTTGCCGCCGCTATCGAACGGCGTCGTGTTGACGCTCGTGCCTGCGAGCAGGTACGTGCCGTCGACATCCTTGGTGTTGAGCGCGGCCAAGGCCGACTGCACCATGCCGCTGATCTGCTGCGCTTCGTTGGCGCGCGCATCCGATGTGATGTTCGCGCTCGCGCCCTCGACCGCGAGCGATTGCGCTTGCGACACGAGGCCCGACAGCGTCGACAGCGCGCCGTCGGTCGCCGTGAGCTTCTCGATGCCGCTCTGCAGCGCTTCGCCGGTGCCGTCGTTGATCGCGCTGCGCACTTTCTCGCGCTGCGCTTCCATCCATTTGACCGGATCGTCGCTCGGCTTCGCCACCGCGAGGCCCGACGACACTTCTTGCGACAGCTGCGCGACCGTCGATTGGTTCTTCGCGTTCGCTTGCTGCGCCATGTCGACCATGTACATGTTGGTGACGCGCATCAGAGGTTCTCGATGAGGGTGGTGAGCATGTCGTTGACCGTAGAGACGAACTTCTGCATCGCCTGCGACGTGTTCTGGAACTTCGACAGGTTCGTGAGCTCGTCGTTGGTGTCGACGCCCGATAGCGAGTCGTTGAGCGCGCTCAAGTTGCTCTGCACGGTCGTGTCGCGCGTGACGTCGTCATTCGCGTTCTGCACGGCGCCGCCGACGCCGTCGAGGATCGACAGTGATGCGTCAGTGAGCGTCTGCGTGCCGCCCGTCGCGACCGTCTGGTTCGACAGCGCGAACAGCGCGAGGCCGCCGGTGTTGTCGCCGGACGCTTGGCCGGCGCCGGCGAGCGCGAGGTTGTCGGAATCGGTGTCGAGCGACGGATCGATCGCGAGCGCCGATGCGGCGCCGGCGACCTGCGTCGGCTGGACGAACACGGAGTGACCGGTCGTGCCGTCGAGCGCCGCGTTGGTCGTGCTGACGCTGTTGAAGCTCGTGCCGATGTCGTAGGCGAGCTGGTCGAGCTGGTTCGCCGCGCTCTGCGCCGTGCCGTCGCGGAATGTCAGATCGGAGCCGATCGAGCCGCCGCCGATCTGCGAGGTGACGTCGCGCGTCGAGTTGCCCTGGACGACTTCGACGTCGGCAAAGCCGGTCGTCGCGTTCGGCGTGGTCTGCAGCGTCGCGGCCTGCGAGCCGTCGACGAGCACCGCGCCGCCGTCGAGCACGAAGCGCATCTGACCGTCGGAGTCGACGCGCGCGCTGCCGCCGACGAGCGCCGATAGCTGCGACGCGATCTGGTCGCGATTGTCGAGCGCAGTCGCACCACCTCCCTGCGCGACCTGCTTGTTGGCAGAGGCGAGCTGGGCCGCGAGCTGCGACGCTTGCGTGACGCTGTCTTCGATCCGCGTGTTCGCTTGCGACTGCGCGGTCGCGACCGCGGCAGCTTCGTCGTGCACGCTCGTGACGACGTTGCGCACGCCGGTGACGACGGCTTCGCGCGTCGTCGGATCGGTCGGCGATGCATTTGCCTGCGAGATGCTTGCGAACAGCGACGCGAGCGACGAATCGATCGTCGTGCCCGCGGTCATCGAGTCTTCGAGGTCCGAGAGCGAGCTCGACGATTGCGTCGACATCGACAGCGAGCCCGCCGCCGAGCGCATCCGGCTCTGCAGCAGCTCGCTCGCGACGCGCGTCGGATCGCCGGTGGTGACGCCGAGCAGCGACGTGCCGTTGAGCGCGTCGAAGTCGACGGTCTCGCGCGAGTAGCCTTGCGTGTTCGCGTTCGCGACGTTGTTGCTCGCGACGGCGATGCCGGCATTTTGTGCCGCCATGCCGGCGGCGCCGACGTCGAGCAGTGAAAGCAGGTTCGTCGTCGACATTAGTAGCGATAGCTCCGCAGCGACGGTCCCGCTGTCATGGTGCGATTCGCGCGCTTGTCGTAGCCGGAGGTCTCGCGGCCGAGCAGCGCATTGATCGCGTGGTTTGCGTGATTCGCGAGGAGAGCGGTCGCATGTGCCTCGACGCGGATCGCTGCAAACAACGCGCGAAGCTCTGGATCACGCGTGCTCGCGTTCGCTCGCAGCTTGCCGAGCTCGGTGACGAGGCGTTGCTTCGCCTCGTAAACGGTCGCTAGTGCGTCGTGGTCGAGCTGGCCGATCGCGGTGCGCTCTCGAGCGAACACCGCGCGGAGCTCCTCGCCGAGGCGGCGAAGCTCCTCGCGCTCGACCGGCGACATCAGCCGGCCCCGCGCCCGACCTCGTCTTCCGCGATTCTGCTCGCGAGGACGTCGAGATCGATGGGATACGATCCGTTCTGCAACTGCTGACGGATCTGCGCGATTCGCGCGATGACTTTGGGATCGGGCAGATCTGTGATCTGTCCGGTCTGCTTGGCAGACGCGGCGCCCGCTGCGCCCGACGACAACGTGACGACGGCGGCGGGTGAAGATGCTGCTGCGGCTGCGGGTGACGGCGGCTGTGCCGCCGGAGCGGGTTGACCGCTCTTGCTTTCGTTGCTGACTGGAGCAACCGTGGGGGTTTCGATACGCATGGCGACCTCTGATTAACTCTTCGGCCGCTGGGGTAGCGTGTTTATGGGTAGCAGTGGCTCGGGGTCGAACGTCTGGCCATCCTTGCGAACTTCAAAGTGAAGGTGGGGGCCTGTCGAGTACCCTGTCGTACCTACCGCACCGATCGGCTGACCGGCTTGGACTTGCTCACCCTCCTTGACGGAGGTGGCGCTGAGGTGGGCGTAGCGTGTTTCGACGCCGTTCGCGTGCTTGATGACGATGAGGTTGCCGTACGTGCCCGCGGGACCGGCGTGCGTGACTGTTCCGGCTGCGGCTGCATCGACCGTGGTGCCGGTCGGCGCAGCGAGGTCGAAGCCGGGATGCTTGATCTCCTTGTGCTGGATAGGATCGAACCGTTCGCCGTAGCCAGACGATGCGCGACCGGCGACCGGCATTACCAACCGCGGTAACCCGTCGACGCTCGGACCCTGCGCGGGCATCGCGAATGCCGCGTGCGGAGTCTCTTGCGTCTGTGCGGTGCTGCCGCCGGCTTGCTTTGCGAGCTGCTTCGAGAACACGTCGGCGAGCCCGATGCCGCCGGCGCTCGCCATCTTGTCGGCGACTGCTTCGTTGAACATCTGCTTGAAGGTGTCACCAGCGAAGCCGCCGTCGGAGCCGCCGTCTGGCTGCGCTTCCGAAAGCAGCTGACGCAGGAAGAACGCCTCGAGCTGCTTGCCGGCAGCCTTGGCGGCATCCTGCGTCGTCGCTTTGGCTGGCAGGGTCGCGCCAGCTTTGACACCTTGGATCGTCACATCATCTCCAAATCAGCTCTCAGTGCTCCTGCTGCCTTGAGTGCTCGCAAGATCGAGACCAGATCGCGAGGCTTCGCACCGAGCGTGGCGAACGCGGCTGCAACGTCGCCGACCGTCGCGGCTTTGTTGATCACACGGATCGGATGGCTCGCTTCGTCGACCCTGATCGTCGTCTGCGGCACGACCTTGGTCTTACCTTTCGTGAGCGGTGCGACCGGCTGCGAGACCACCGGCTGCTCGGTTACCTCGACCGTCAGCGAGCCGAACGTGATCGCAGCGGGGCGCAGCTGCACCGCCTCGCCGACGACGATCGTGCAGGTCTTCTCGTCGACGACGACCTTCGCCTTGACGTCGGGGTCGACCTCGATCGCCTCGAGCTTGGCGATCAGCTCGGGCACCTTGCCTTTGTACTCGGGCGAGACCTTGACGACGATCTGCGCGGCGTCGCGCGCGGCCGCCAAGCCCGGCAGCACCGCGTCGATCGCCGTCTCCACGCGCGTCGCGGTCGTGAAGTCGGGCGTGTTGAGCGAGAGCACGAGCTCTTTCTCGGGCAGCCGCGTCGGCGCCACGCCTTCGAGCGTCGCGCCGTTCGGGATCACGCCGGCGAGCGTGTGGTTCTTCTTCGTCGTCGATCCGCTCGCGCCGCCGGCCGAGAACCCGCCGACCGACAGCGCACCTTGCGCGATCGCCCACGTGCGGCCGTCTGGGCCTTTGAGCGGCGCCGCGAGCAGCGTGCCGCCGCCCAAGCTCGACGCGTTGCCGGCCGACGACACCGTGACGTCGACGTTCTGACCGGGCTGGCCGAACGCCGGCAGATCCGCCGTGACCATCACGGCCGCGACGTTCTTCGCCTTGAGCATCGTCGGATCGATCGTGAGACCGAGCCGCTTGAGCATCTTGGTCATCGCCGTCTTCGTGATCGGCGACATGATGTCGTCGCCGGTGCCGTCGAGGCCGACGACGAGGCCGAAGCCGGTGATGTGGTTGTCGCGAATGCCTTCGATTTGCGCCAGGTCCTTGATGCGATCGGCCGAAGCCGTCGAGACGAGCAGACAGAGAGCGATGATCGAGTTGCGCATGGGCATTACCTCAGAACGGCCAGATCTTGGTCAGCAGGCGGTTGAGCCAGCCGCGGCGTTGCGTGTCGCTGATGTCGCCCTTGCCGGTGTATTCGACCTCGGCGTCGGCGACGCGCGACGACGGGATGGTGTCGTCGTCGGCGATGTCGATCTTGCGGACGGTGCCGCTCATGTAGATGTGGTGCTCTTCGTCGCCGGTCATGATCGCTTTCTCGCCTTCGACGACGAGATCGCCGCTCGGCAGCATGTCGACCACGCGGACGGGCAGCGTCGCCGTGACTTGGCCTTGGCGCTGAATCGCACCGTTGCCGGTGAAGTTGACGTTGCTCGTCGACGAGAACAGCGAGGTCGGATCGATGTTCGGATACTTCTTCTGCAGCGCGGCGACGAGGCCGAACGCCGACGGCAAGCCGTAGCTGGTCGCGTCGGATTTCTTGAGCGTCGTATCCGCCTGATGGCTCGCGAGATCTTTTTCGTCGATCTTGATCACGAGGATGTCGCCGATCCGCGACGCGACGGGATCTTCGAACAAGCCGGTCGCGCCTTCGGCATAGAGGCTGCCGTTGTTCGCGCTCGAGCGGTTGCCGTACTTGCCCTGCTCGAACACGCGATGCTTGGCCTTGTACGGCGCGATGTGGCTCGCGCAGCCGACGGCGAACAGCGCCACGACGATTGCGGACTTCATTGACCGTCTCCGACGACGACGACGCCCGGCGACACCATCGTGCCGTGCACCACCGTCGAGTTGAACGCGAGCCGAACGTTGCAAGGCTCGCCGGTGCGAGCCGCGAGCTCGAGCACACCCGAGCCTTTGATCGAGATCGAGCCGCGGTTGATCTGGACTTCGACGTGCGAGCCGCGCGGCAGCGGCGGCTGCAACACGAGGTCGTGCGCGCCGAGCGGCGTGCCCGCGTCGAGATCTTCGAGCACGGTCGCGCCGACGACCTGCGCGATCGGCGCCGGAATGCCGGCGAACGCGCGGTGTTGGACTTCGACGTCGTCCTCGGTCAGCACCGTGTTCGCGGCGACCGCGTGGACGAGCGTGACCACGTCGAACAGCCGCGTGATCGTCACCGGCACCCAGTACGTGCGGTGCTTCGCGATCACTTTGATGCTCGGCCGGCCGGCGCGAGCTTCGCGCGGCGCTTCGACGTGGATCGTCTCGACCGCGACGCCTTCGAGCGCTTTCGGTACGAAGACCTGAGCGACGCCGAGATCCTTGGGCAGCTCGGTTGCGAGCTGCGTCGTGATCGCGTCGCCGACGGGATCGGCGAACGCCGAGCTCGAGATCAAACAGATGATGACGAGGAGGTTGCGCATGACTTAGTGGAGCTGCGCGACGTCGCTGAGCATGTCGTCGGCGGCTTTGACGACGCGCGAGTTGACCTCGTACGCGCGCTGACCGGCGATGAGATCGACCATCTCGTTGACGACGTTGACGTTCGACGTCTCGAGCATGCCCTGCTGCAAGCTGCCGGCGCCGGCTTCGCTCGGGTTCGACAGCACCGCGGTGCCCGATGCCGAGGTCTCCTTGAACAAGTTCGAGCCGGATCCTT
>DASXEF010000712.1:0-8376 GCA_036490255.1 Kofleriaceae bacterium | reverse complement strand
GTGAGCGCGAACATGCGCCCCTTGGGGGTCGCCCCCAAGCGGTGGCCCGAGCGGCCGACGCGCTGGAGCAGCGTCGCGATCGAGCGCGGCGAGCCGATCTGCACGACGAGATCGACGGCACCGACGTCGATGCCGAGCTCGAGCGACGCCGTCGCGACCGCGGCGCGCACGCGGCCGTGCTTGAGCTTCTGCTCCGCGGCGAGCCGCAGTTGCCGCGACATCGAGCCGTGATGCGCGACGACGTGCTCTTCGCCGAGCCGCTGCTCGAGCGCCGCCGCCGTGCGCTCGACCAGCCGGCGCGTGTTGCAGAACACCAGCGTCGAGCGATGCTGCGCGACCAGCTCGGCGATGCGATCGAATACGCGGCCGAATTGCTCGTGCGAGGCGACCGCGCCAAGCTCGTCGTCGGTGATCTCGATCGCGAGATCGAGCTCGCGTTTGTGGCCGGCGTCGACGATGTGCGGCATCGGCCGCCGTGCGCCGACGAGCAGCCGCGCGATCCGTTCGATCGGCCGCTGCGTCGCCGACAGGCCGACGCGAACCGGCGTGCGGCCAGTCGTTTGTTGGACGAGCCGATCGAGACGCTCGAGGCTGAGCGCGAGGTGCGCGCCGCGCTTGTCGCCGGCGATCGCGTGGATCTCGTCGACGATCACCGTGCGCACCTGGCCGAGCGCCGCGCGCCCGCTCACCGTCGTCAGCAGGATGAACAGCGACTCCGGCGTCGTGACGAGGATGTGCGGTGGCTTCTTCGCCATCTTCGCGCGCTCGCCGACCGGCGTGTCACCGGTGCGCGTCGCGACGCGGATCAGCGGCAGCTTGAAGCCCTCGGTCATCGCGCGTTCGGCCAGCTCGGCGAGCGGCTGATCTAGGTTGCGCTGGACGTCGTTCGATAGCGCCTTGAGCGGCGAGATGTACAAGATCGCGGTGCGATCGGGCAGCGGCGCCTCGAGCCCGTCGCGCACGAGTCGATCCAAGCAGGCGAGAAACGCCGCGAGCGTCTTGCCGGAGCCGGTCGGCGCGGCGATCAGCACATCTTCGCCGGCGGCGATGCGAGGCCAACCTTCGCGCTGCGGATCGGTCGGCGAACCGAATCGATCGCGGAACCATCCGGCGATCACCGGATGGAACGTCGCCAGCACGTCCAACATCGACCGGCGACGATAGCGCAGGTTGGCGCGATCGTCGATCCCGGGATCTCGTCAGCCGCCGGTGCTCGGGCACTGCACGGCCTGCGACGGGATGCCCGCGATGAGCTGCACTTCGAGCGCCGATAGCGGCCGATCGTAAAGATGGACATCGTCGAGGCCGCCGGCGACCTGATCGGCGAGGTCGATCGGCCGCGACTGGACATCGGTCGGGTTCGTCGTCGTGCACGCGACGATCGCGCCGTCGACGTACGCGACGATCGTGCGACCGTCGTACGTGCACGCGATGTGATGCCAACCCGGCGCGAGATCGTCGGGTGCCCAGGCTTCGTCGTCGCCGGCATAGCAGCCGGTCGAGCGATCGAAGTCGACGCCGAAGTCGTCGCCGTGGGCGACGATCGTGTTGTCTTCCTGTGTCTGGGCGGGATCGAACCACAGCTCGATCGTCAGCGCGCTCGACAGATCGAAGCTCGGCGCCGCCGCGACGACGATCGACGACGACGTGGTCACCATCGCCGCCTGCTGCGATTGCCGCGGCATCGCGATCACGTTCGACGTGCTGCCGTCGTGACCTTCGCCGGAGCTGTCGCGCACGATCGGATCGAGCGACGCGTCCTCGAAGTCGAGGCACAGCACGACGCCTTCGAGCTGCGAGTGACACGCGGCGATCTGCGTCGGCACGGACGCGTCGGGCGTCGGGCTCACGGGCGAGCCGGCGTCGCTACCTTGTGCATCCGCTTGCACTCCAAGCTCCGTCGGGTTGAACGCACACCCCGTCGAGACAGCGAGCAGCAAATACAACGTCCGCACGCTGCTGTGAAAGAGCAGACCGCGTGCCACGCAATACACATCGAGAACGACTCGATGCCGACATCTCGCACGCGAGGTCTCGAGTCACCGACTGAGTTCTGAAGCGAGCAACGAACGGTTCTTCGTGTAGTGATAGGTGATCTGTTCGTCGCTGTAGCGATAGGCGCGTCCGACGTTACAGGCGTCTCTCACGGCGAGCCACGCGCGCCAGTCGCGGCTCACCAGCGCCGCGTCGAGCCGCGCCGCGCAATCGCCGTTGCAACACGTCACGCTCGCCGGCGCTGGCGGCGGCGGCGGATCGCCGTCGACGAGCACGATCGCCCGCAGCGCGAACCACGGCCCGTAGATCGGATGGATGACGAGCTGCGTCGGCGCGAGCACGCCGAGCCCGGTCGCGACCGCGAGCTTTTGAAACGGCAGAAACGCGCCGTCGTAGCGGCGGTGCGAGAACCACGCCGGTGCGCCGGGGAACGCCGCGGCGATCGAGCGCTCGACGTAATGATCGAGCGGATCGGGCGACGCCGCGAGCTCGCGATCGGCATGCACCGCCGCGACGAACGGCGGCCACAGCGCGCGCGTATTGCCGACGAGGATGCCGCGGCTTTTTTGCAACGGCACGAGCTCGGCGACGCGCGCCGGGTCGAACGCGTGCGCGATGTCGAAGCCGAGGTCGGCGAGCACGCCGTCACCGTGCCACAATCGCCGCGTGGTTGCGCGCCTGCATCACGAGTCGGTCGCGAGCGGCGATCCCGCGCGCTGGCTCGTGATGACGCACGGCATCTGCGGCTCGGGCGGTAACTGGCGCACGGTCGCGCGCAAGCTCGTCGCGCGACGGCCCGAATGGGGCGTGCACCTCGTCGATTTGCGCCAGCACGGCCGCTCCGATCCGGGCGAGCCGCCGCAGACGATCGCGGCGTGCGCCCGCGATCTCGTGGCGCTGCTCGCCGAGCTCGGCAACGTCGCCGCGCTTTCCGGCCACAGCTTCGGCGGCAAGGTCGTCGTCGCGACGCGCGCGCTCGCACCGCGCGACTTGCTGCAGACGTGGACGCTCGACGCCGCGCCGGGCCCGCGCACGCCGATGACGGCGAACGAGACCGTGCTGCAGCTGCTCGCGCTCGTCGATCGCTCGCCGCGGATCTGGACGCGGCGCGAAGACTTCGTCGCGGCGATCGTCGCCGACGGCCACGCACCGCCGCTCGCACAATGGTTCGCGATGAATCTCGCGCCGGTCGACGGCGGCTACGCCGTTCGCCTCGATACCGCCGCGATTCGCGAGCTCCTCGCCGATTACAACCGCGTCGATCTGTGGCCGGCCGTCGACGATCCGAGCGGCGGCGACATCGAGCTCGTGGTCGCGTCGCGTTCGACGACGTATACGGCCGAGGACGCCGCGCACCCGCTCGCGCCGCACGTGCATCGCCACGTCATCGACGGCGGCCACTGGCTGCACGTCGACAACCCCGATGCCGTGATCGAGCTGTTCTGTCAACGACTTAGCTGAACGCGCAACCGTTCGCGCGCGGTGCCGATAACGGCCGGCATGAGCGAATCGATTTTCGATGGTGCCGAACGCCGGGGGGGATGGGGCGCGGCGCCGCGCGTCAGCTCGGCAACTCTCGAAACTCCAGCAACCAAAGCGAGCTCGTGCGATGCGCATTTGATCGCGATTCTCGACGCGCCGCTGCGCGAAGGCGAGACGTTCGTGGCGGCGTTCGCGCGCAAGGAGCGAGACCTCGCCGCGGCATTTTCGACGATGCCGATCTTCGATCAGCGCGCGCTGCATGCGCGACTATCGAATCCGCGCTCCGGTGACATGCTCGCGGACAAGTTCGGCGGGCTCGTCAGCGAGCGACGCGGTAGGTTGCTCGCGTTCCTCGGCGATGCACGACGGCGCGCGGCGGTCGCGGCGGCGAAGGGAACAGCGCGATGAGTGGGCCGGAGCAAGAGGCGAAGCCGGCGGCGGCGAATGCGCCCGCGACGACCGACCAACCGCAGCGCGTCAGCACGCATTGGTTCGTCGACTATTCCAAGCTCGCCGGAAACCTCAAACGATCACCATGGCGCATGGGCGACGATCAGCTTGTCGTCGACGAGTTGAAGATCGTTCCCGACACCGACAAGGCGCAGATCCTTCACGGTGGCAATGCCGCGAAGTCGGGCGAGGTGTTGCTCGGCGATGCGATGATACCGGCGAGCACCGGTCGAGTTAGCGCGGCGGTCCGTTACGGTTCGCGGAAAGCGTTCCGGGCGACTGCGACGCTCGACGGCAAGAAAACGCCTGCGGAGACCAAGCAGCTCGGCGCCATTCAAAACGAGATCAACGCCAATCTCGACGGAATGCTCGAGGAGTCCGGCGACTACACTGCGTTGCAGTCCGAGCTCGAAGCTCGTTATGCGAGTCGCTTTCCCGACAAGCGCTTCAGCGTGCAAGTCGCGCCGCTGTCCAGCAGTGGAAGTGCAACGTTTAGTGCCGCGGCCGGCAGCTACGACGCGCATAGCGCCACGCGGTTTCTCGTGATGATCGACCCTGGTGAGGTCGCAAATCGCGAGACGACGTACTCGAAGACGTCGGTCGAGGATCACGGTCAGGCGACGCACGACAACTCGTCGCACACATCCGCGGTCGAAGGGACGAGCCAGACAGAGGACACCCAGATCGACGAGATCGAAAAGACATTCGAAGAATCGATGACGGAGAAGATCGAGGAGACGTTCCTTCAGATCGCGACGGCGGTAGCGAGTCGAACGGACGTTAGTGAGGCCGAGTTGTCGAAGACCGTGACCTGGAAGGTAGGCGTAAATGCAAAGGAGCCGGCGAAGCCTGGCGCCGACGACAAGAAACCCACCAAGGTCCCACTGTACAAGCGCATGCTTTCGACGGCGAAAGACTGGGTGTTATCCGGCCTTGGCGGGAAACTGTTCAAGGTTGGAAAAGCTATCTTCGACGTCGCGGGTGACGTGTGGGATGTCGTTTCTGCCCGCGGATATTTTTCGCGAGATTCCAGCGACACGAACGAGAGCAAAGACTCTCACTCGACAACGACGTCTAATACCGCGACCGACCAGAACGCAACGGTGCACGCGATCACGCAGGAGCTGAAGGATACGTTTGTGCAGAGAGAGCGAACCGAGGTGCGTAAGATGATCGCGAAGCACCTGACGGAGTCGACCACTAGCTCTAACGGTGCAGAAGCGACGAACAAGACGACGTCGACGACAACCATCAGCGGATCTACGGCGACTCATGAGGCTGGCGCGCTTAGCGTCACCGTTCATGCGAAAGGCTAGTATGTCGGTTACGAAGTGGACACTAGCGTTGGCAATCGCCGCCGCGTGTGGTGCGTCGACGGTGCAGTCGCCAACGCGCGTACCACCACCGCCGATGCCCGATGCTCGCGCGCTCCTCGCACAAGGCATCAAGGCGTGGCCGCATCGGCTGAAGATCTTCGAGTCGTTTGCTCGCGACTGTGATCGAAGTGTTCTCTCCGCCTGCCAGATGCTCGTCGGAAGCGCGGTGGTCGCCGAGGAGCGACGTGCGTGGTACGAGCGGGCCGGCACTGCGTTGCTCCGCGCCTGCGCTGGCGGCGACGTTCTCAGTTGCCGTTACACTGCCACCCGGTTTGAGGCGCAGCTAGACGCCCGTTCGCTCGATCAACAATGCGCCCGTGGAGTCGCCGATGCGTGCGCGACTGCTGCAGCACGGCATAGTCCGCCTGACGCGTCGCTGCTGGGTCGTGCGTGCAAGCTCGGGCGGAGCGAGTCATGCGAGCTACTGGTGCACGCCGACGCGAGTTGGGAAAACGATCGCCAACAGGCGCACGTGAAGGGATGCGACGCCGGCTACGTTCACGACTGTTGGGCCGTCGTCGACGGCGCGGCGTTGCACTCCGAACAACGTGCGAAGCTCGAAGCGCACGCGAACGATATCGCGTATCACGGCTGTCTCGATGGGAATGCCGAGTACTGCAGCTCGTGGGAAGGCGACGACGATCGCGAGGCACTCGCGGTCAATCGGATGTTTTGCGTGCTGGACCCCGATGCTTGCCACCGGTTCGCAGAGCTTGCGCAGGCGACGGGTGGGCGAGCGATTGTAGAGTCGCGGCTTGCTTTCGAAAGCAGCTGTCTGAGCACGTCGAAGTTGCCGAATCCCGATAGAGCCACCGACTGCGAGAAAGCCGCGGCGCTCTATGCCCAAGACCTCGGCGATGGGCCTGCGGATGCGAAACGCGCGGCCGAGTTAGCGCAGCAAGCCTGCAAGCTTGGCGACGCTGCCTCGTGCGCGACGAAATAACGCAACCGCTCGGCAGCGGTGCCGATAACCACCGCATGCCAACCCCGACCGAGTACCTCGTCGCGACGGCTCGAATGGTCGCGCACACGCTGGAGTTGCGCGCTCGCGAGCAACGCGGCGATCCGCAGGACGCCGTGCTCGAAGCGGCGCTGGCGTCTCGCAAACGCAACGTCGCGGAGCTGGCCGCGACGATCGACACGTTGCCGTCGAAGGAGCTCCAAGACCGCTTCGGTCTCACGTCGCACGAGATGTCGACGCTCTGGCTGTTGGTCGCTATCGCGAGCGACGGCGACGCTCGTCGGTTCGCCGCGATCGTCGGTGAGCCGAATGCCGATCCGACGTCGTACGCCGTGCAACACATCGTGTTCGGCGAAACGACCGAGCACGGCCACGCGGTGCTCGGGCCGCACGGTGTGCTACGGCGTTGCGCACTTGTCGAGCGAAGCGACGGCGGCGACGATCGAGTTCACGAGAGCCGTCGCACGTGGGCGATCGCGCGACGCGTGCTCGCGTGGTTGCATGGCGATCGGCGACTCGACCCCGAACTCGCGCGTTTCGCGCGAATCGCGAGCCACGAACGGACGCTCGACCGGCTTTCGATCTCGGCGGATTTGATCGCGGCGTCGCGCGACGCGCTGACGAGTACGAACGCGGTGGTCGTCGCATCGGGCGGTCCAGGTTCGGGACGGCGCAGCGTGCTGGTCGCCGCAGCGCACGAAGCCGGTGCGACGGTGATCGAGGTCGACTGCGCGCGGCTGCCACGCGATCCGGCGCAGCTCGCCGGTCAGCTGCGCTCGATCGCACGCGAGTGCAAGCTGCTCGGCGGCGTTCCGCTCTTGCGGAACATCGATGCTCTGCTCGACGGCCCCGACGCGTCTCGGATCGAGTTGGTCGGCGACGAGCTCGCGAGCGCCGTCGGCTCGGCTGTCTTGGTGACGTGCGGCGCGAAGCGCGTCGGCGTTCGATGGCAGCGCCCAGTGATCGCGCTCGAGGTCAAGTCGCCGTCGTCGGCGCAACGTGCGGCGCTGTGGCGCGAGCTCATCCCGGGTGCGTCCGAAACCGACGGCGAGCACCTCGCGACGCAGTATCCGCTGGCGCCGGCGTTGATGCACGCGGCTGCGGTTGCGACGCAGGCGCGCGCCGCGACTCGCAAGATCACGGCGGCAGACATCGAAGCCGGCGTGCGTGCCGTGCTCGACGATCGGCTGGGTGCATTTGCGAAACGCATCGAGGTGACTCAGCACTGGGATGATCTCGTGTTGCCGGACGAGCACGCTGGGCTCGTCGCCGAGCTCATCGCACGGATTCGCCAGCGCCGTACGGTCTACGAACAGTGGGGGTTTGGCGCGAAAGTCGGCAAGGGACTAGGCGTCACCGCGCTGTTCTCGGGCCCGCCCGGCACCGGCAAAACGATGGTCGCGTCGCTGATCGCGCGCGAGCTCGGCCTCGATCTGTTCCAGGTCGATACCGGTAAGCTCGTGTCGAAGTGGATCGGTGAGACCGAGAAGCACCTCGGCGAGCTGTTCGACGGCGCGGAAGCCGGTCACGCGATCTTGCTGTTCGACGAAGCTGACTCGCTGTTCGGGAAACGTACCGAGGTTCGTTCGTCGAACGATCGCTACGCGAATCTCGAGACGAACTACCTGCTGCAACGCCTCGAGACCTTCACCGGCATCTGCCTGATGACGTCGAATCATGATGCGAGCATCGATCCTGCGTTTCACCGACGGCTGTCGCTGCACCTGCGGTTCGAGTTACCCGACGCGCACGAACGCACGCGTCTGTGGCAGGCGATGTTACCGGCGTCCGCGCCGGTCGAGGCCGGTCTCGACTTCGGCGTGCTCGCGCGACGCTTCGCGATGTCGGGCGGTCACATTCGAAACGCCGCGCTCCGAGCGGCGTTCTTGGCAGCCGACGAAGGATCGGCGATTCGCCAGGCGCATCTCGAGCACGCGGCGCGTGTCGAGTGCGAGAGCATGGGCAAGATCGTCGGCGACGTCGTGTTGGTGAGCTAGGCGCCGTCTTCGGACGACTCGTCGGATTCCGGCTCGGGCTCGTCGCGCGATTTCGGCAGCTCGCGCGGCGGCAATAGCTCGGGCTCGATCGCGACCTCGCTGGCCATGAAGATCG
>DASXEF010000627.1:0-1713 GCA_036490255.1 Kofleriaceae bacterium | reverse complement strand
GAGCCAGCTGCGGGATGAACGCGACGGCCATGACGACGAACGGTCCGTACTTCGCGTACGCCTCGTAGCTCGCGCGATGTTTGTACGGCGTGAGCCCTTCAGCGACGTGGCCGCCGTCGAGCGGCGGCGCCGGAATCAGGTTGAAGAAGAACAGCACGAAGTTCGTCACGCACGCGAAGAACAGCGTCTCGTTGAGCTTGCTGCTCTGCGCGACCACGCCTTTGGCGATCAAGATCACGTTGACGAGCGCGATCAACGTGCCGAGGATGACGTTCATCGCGGGACCCGCGACGGCGACGAGGATCTGCGCGGTCGCCATCTTCCACTTGCGATCGATGCGCGACGGCTGCCACTGCACGGGCTTGCCCCAGCCGAACCCACCGCCGAGGCCGTGCGACGCGGCCGCGTAGAGCCCGCCGACGATCGGCAACAGCAGCGTACCGATCGGGTCGGCATGCGCGATCGGATTCAACGTCACGCGGCCCTGACGGCGCGGCGTGTCGTCGCCGAGCCAGGTCGCCATGATCGCGTGGCCGAACTCGTGCAGTGCGACCGAAACGATCAGCACGAACACGTAGATGATGATCCGTCGGATATCCTCGGCGTCGACGTTCATCGCAGCTCACTATGGCTGCGCGGACGAGCGACTGCAAGCGTCGAAACTTGCGCGCGATCCGGCGGCGCGCTCCAATTCAACCATGGCGCGCCGGCTCGGGCTCGACGAAGCCGTCGACACGTTTCTCGACCACTTGAAGGTCGAGCGTCACCTGGCGCGCCACACGCTCGAGAGCTACGGACGCGACCTCGCGCGGTTCGTCGGGTTCGCCCTCACTCGACACAAGCAAGACGTCGACGACATCACGATCGCCGATATCACCGACCACATGATCGAGCTCGCCGGCGGCGGGCTCGCCGCGCGCAGTCGTGCCCGCGCGCTCGTCGCGATCCGCGGGATGTTTCGCCACCTCGTCGGCGAGCGTTGGCTCGACGCCGATCCGACCGAGCTGGTCGACGCGCCGAAGCTGCCGCGCCGCTTGCCGGGCGTGCTCGGCGAAGCCGCGATCGCGAAGTTGCTCGCGCAGCCGCCCGACACGCCGCGCGGCCGCCGCGACGCTGCGATGATCGAGCTCGCGTACGCGTCGGGCCTGCGCGTCTCCGAGCTGGTGACGCTCGGTGTCGCCGAGCTCAACTTGAACCACGGCTTCGTGCGCGTCACCGGCAAGGGCAACAAGACGCGGCTCGTGCCGGTCGGCGCGGCGGCGCGCACCAAGCTCGAGCGTTATCTCGGCGACGATCGGCCGCGCTGGCTCAAAGATCCGAGCGAGCGCGCGCTGTTTCTGACCGAGCGCGGCCGCGCGATGACGCGGCAGGGCTTCTGGAAGCTGCTCCGCAATTACGCGCGGCGCGCCGGCGTGCGCTTGCCGAGCGGCGAGGTCTCGCCACACAAGCTGCGCCATTCGTTCGCGACGCACCTCGTCGAGCACGGCGCGGATCTGCGCGCGGTGCAAGCGATGCTCGGTCACGCCGACATCGCGACGACTGAAATTTACACGCAGGTAAGCCGCGCGCGCGTGATCGAACAGGCGCGCAAGCACCCGCGTTCCGGCCGCCAGTAATACCATCGCCCGCGGTGGTTCCGCGTCGTGTCGTTATCGCGTGCAGCGCGTTCGTCTGCACGATCGCGAGCGCGGCGCCGGAGCTGCGGATCGTCCA
>DASXEF010000626.1:0-2955 GCA_036490255.1 Kofleriaceae bacterium | reverse complement strand
TGACCAGAGCGCGATCGAGTACCAGAACGTCAAGTCGTTCGCGGTGTGCAACCCGATTCGTGACGTGATCGCGAGGCTCTCGTTCACGATCCCGAACGCCCCATTCGCTGGAACCGGCGCGTTCACGCCGCAGGCTTCGCGCGGCCACACGATCTCGTTTGCCCACGATCCGGCCGCGGTCGCGCTCGCGGCGGGCGCGAACGAGCTGCGTGCGGCGCTGCGCGCACGCCGACACGGCAAGCTTGTGCTCGGCCTGATCGCGCGTCACCGCGTCGAGCTGCAACGCATGTTCAGGCTCGTACGTGCGATCGCGGCCACGTGGCGCAACCTCGACGGGCCAGCATGGGCGCACCACGTCGCGCGAAGCCTGCGCGAGCCAGCGCACGTCATCCCCGACGTCATCAACGGTGTGACGCGCGACCGGCTCGTCGATGGCCTGTTGCCACTTGTCGCAGCGCATGCGAGCCCCGCGCTGCACCGCGACCTAGCGCGCCACGGCGCGTGGGCGCGCAACGCGCTGCTCTACTTGCCGACCACGCGCGCGTCGATCGGAGCGATGTAGATGTCGAGCACGCCGAAGGTCATCGCCGGCGCCGAGGTGGCGCGGCGCGGCGCCAGCAGCACGTTCGTCAGGTCCTCCGGAACGGCTGGGCTGATCGCCAGCGATGGAACGAACCACTACGCGATCACGTGCGCACACGTGCTCGGGCTGCCCGGGCTCCAGGGAGACCCGAACTCGGACACGGTGTATTCGCCGCACTACAAGAGCTGCTGCGGTATCGACAACAAGCCGTTCGGCTCGGTCGTGCGGCCGACGCTCAATCAGACCCGAGACCAAGAAGGTCGGATTCAGAAAGCGGTGAGTGTCGGCGGTAACCTTTACGCGGTCGACGCGGCGGCGATCCAGATCAACAGCACTGCAGCGTGGTCGAACACCGCCGACAATTCAGAGGTCGGCACGATCCTCCCTCCGCGCGATCTGACCGGCGAGCTGGGCGCGAGCTCGTTCACCGCCGGCGCGACCGCCGTTACGACCGTAAACCAGCCGCTCGCGCTCGCCGTCAAGAAGTACGGCAGGACCACGAGCCTCACGCACGGAACCATCAACCAGCTGACGACCGCGCCGACGTACTATTTGACCGATCCGGCAGATCCGAACAGCGCACGCATCACTGCCGACGGATTTCTGTTCGAGGTCGATGCGTCGCCAAGCGAGACCACGACCGACACCTACGCGCTCGACATAAAACGGATGACAGACAATCTGTTCTACCCGAGCGCGGCCGCGTTCGTCGACGATCTGAACACCACGCCGAACGCGCAGCTCACCGCGACGCTCGGCGGCTCGGCGGAGGCGCCGACCGTCACGATCAGCGGCCCGATATTCTCGAAGCCCGGCGATTCGGGCGCACCGATCGTCGACGCAAACCACAAGATCGTCGGGATCCTCGTGTCGGGGCGCACCAAGCCGATGTATGTCGTGGGCAAGAGCGATCCGATCGATGTTTTTCTCGGCCGCTCGCAGGGCGTGTTCATCATCCCCGCGCTGACGGCGGTCGCCGCGGCGATGGGCTCGTCGGTCAATCTGTCGTTCTCGCAGGGACAGTCGAGCGCAGGGGGCGCGCTCGTCATGCCGGGAATCGCGATCGAGCTCGACCGGTCCGACGATGCAGCGCTCTCGCGCGTCGAAGCTGCGATGCGTTCGACGGCACTCGGCGCACGGCTCGACGCGGTCGTGCGCGCGCACATCGGCGAGATCCGGCAGCTCGTGCATCACCGCCGGCGAGTGACGGTCGCATGGCACCGCGCTCGCGGGCCTGGATTTGTCGCGTCGGCGCTGCGCGGATCGACACGACCGGGCTGGCCGCTCGCGGTGGAGCTCGACGGCATCACCGTCGAGCAGGCGCTAGGCGCGCTGCGCATCGCGCTCGCCGCCGAGGGCAGCCCGCAGCTGCGCGACGCACTCGCCGAGCACGGCGACGTGCTGATCGCGCTGGTCGCTGGTGCGCATTCGGCGGGCGACGTGATCGAACGACTCGAGCGCGCCGGGAGCTAGCAGCATTCATGGCGCTCGCCCTCGCGAACGCGCGCGGCGTTCCTGGAACCGCGGCGTTGATCGTGACTCGTGCGCGCGGCGAGCGCTGCGTTGTCACTTGCAACCACGTACTGTTCGATGGCGCGCGCGAAGGCGATCGTGTGTGGGCGTTGCCGCCCGACGACGGCCGGCCGCTTGCCGAGCCGTGCTTGCTCGGTCGTACCGTAGGCGGCGCGCTTGGGCGCGTCGGCGACTCGGCCCACGCGTGCTTCGTAGACGGCGCACTTGTCGAGCTTTCCCCGGACGCAACGCATCCCGTGTGGCTGCGAGCCGAGCTGGGCGCGCTCATCCGTCCGGTCGCGCGCACACTGCCACAATGTGGCGCGCGCGTTACCAAGGATGGCGCGACGACGGGACTGACTCACGGCTTCCTCGCGAGCGATTGTTACGCGACCGAACCGTGGTTGCTCGGCCATGCGTGGACCGCAAGCGAGCAGCTGCTCGTCGATTCCGCCGACGACGCGCTGGTGTTCAGCGCCCCTGGCGACTCCGGAGCTGCGTTGCTCGACGCTGATGGCTGCGTGTTTGGCGTGTTGTGGGGAACGACCATGCTCGGCCAGGGCATCGCGTATCCGATCACGCGGCTGATCGAGCACCTCGGATTGTCGCTTTGACATCGATTCGCTTCGAACGATTTGCAAGCAAGCGCTGGTCAACACGACGACGCTCGTGCTGAGATGCAGTCGTGCACGGGTGGCGAGTGGATGGGGTGCATGAGGTGATCGGCACGGCCGTGCTCTCAGCGAACCGCGCGATAACACCGGCGGAAGCCGCCGCATGAGCATGAGCAGCGGCGGCGGCACGCTCGAGGCGCTGATCGGCGAGCTGACGAAACTGCTCGGCCCACTCACCGCGCTCAC
>DASXEF010000625.1:0-8144 GCA_036490255.1 Kofleriaceae bacterium | reverse complement strand
TTCCCAACCTCACCTGCACGATCGCGCAGGGCAACGCCGTCGGGATTCAGAAGTGGTACGAAGACTCGGTCACCAAGGGCGCAGACCGCGGGGACGCAACGCGCACGGGCTCGCTCGAATACCTCGGGCCCGACAAGAAGGAAGTGTTGTTCCGCATCAACTTCACGTGCGGCCTGCTGAAGATGGAGATGCACCCGAGCACGGCGAACAGCAGCGAGATCAAGCGGATGAAGTTCGAGATCTGGGTGGAAACCATGAGCCTCGACGCCGAGAGCTTGCAGCGCGGTTAGCTGAACGCGACGACGATGTCGTACATCGCGTGCGCATACACCGCGTGCGCGAGCGAGCGGAACCAGTAGATCGCCGCGAATGCGAGACCGGCGAGCGTGCGAAACGCGAATGCGCGCGTCGTGAACGGCTCGCCGAACGGGCCGATATGATGTGCGAGCGCGAACAGCGGCGAGCTCACCGCGAACGCGATCGCGACCGCGAGCTTCGGCGCGACGCGGCCGCGTAGCACCGCCACGATGCCGGAGAGCAAGCCGAGCCGGAACACGAGCTCTTCGTGCACGCCGGCGCCGCACGCCGAGACGATCGTCGAGCCGCCGAGCCCGACGACGTGGCGGAGCACGAGCGAGATCACGGCGCCGAGCGTCAGCGCATAGATCGCCGCTTCCAAGATCACCGGCAACGCGATCGTCAGCGACAGCGTGCTCGCGCGCTTCGTCCGCCAGATCCACACCAGGAACATCGCGGCGATCGCCGCGTGCACGAGCAAGTACAACGAGCGACTGCCGAGCAGCGCGAACAACGCGCGCGTCACGACGTCGGCGCCGCTGACCGTGCCGACGAACATCACGCCGAGCTCGTACGCGAGCAGCACGGGAAAGATCAGCACGAGGCTCGCCGCGAGCTCGCCGCGGCCGCTGGGCCAGTCGGTCATCGCCGCGCTCGTGACTTCTTCGAAGCAGCCGGCGTCTTCGCAGGCGGGCGCACGGTCGCGGTGATCGAGCGATCGCTGGCGAGGTAGCGCTGCGCCGCGGCGGCAACATCGGCGAGCGTGACCGCGCGGATCGCGTCGTCGTAGCTCGCCCACGTGCGCCAGCCCAAGCCGTACGCCTCGTGATACGCGATCGCGTTCGCGACGGCCGCGCGGCGCTGCATCGCGATCTGGTGGCTGCCGATCAAGTAGCTCTTCGCGCGCTCGAGCTCGTCGGCGGTGATGCCCGACGCGCGGACGCGCTCGAGCTCGCCGTTGACGGCTTGCACCGCGGCTTCGAGCTTCTCCGGCGCGCACGACAAGTAGACCGCGACGAAGCCGGGATCGACACCTTCGACCGAGTGCGCCGACACGCGATAGACCAGCGCTTGCTTGTCGCGCAGCTCGGCGAACAAGCGGCCGCTCTGACCGCCGAGCACCGCGACGAGCAACTCGAGCGCGAATCGATCGGGCGCGTCGATCGTCGCGCCGGGAAAGCCGACGACGAGGTGCGCCTGCGCGCGATCGAGGTAGTGATAGACCTCGCGGTGTTGATCGAAGACCGGCGCGGCGACGTCGGGCACATCGGGCTTCGTCGACTTCGCGCTCGCGAAGCGCTTCGTGACGCGCGCGATCGCATCGTCGACGTCGACATCGCCGACGATCGCGAGCACGAGCGAGCCGACCGGATAGCGCTCGCGATAGAAGCGCACGAGCATGTCGCGCGACAGTGCGTCGATCGAATCCGGCGTGCCGAGCGCGTCGCGGTGATACGGATGCGCGCCGTAGAGCGCGTCGCTGAACAGCTTGAACGCGACCTGCGTCGGGTTGTCTTGCTGGGCGACCTGATCGTCGAGCAGCTGACGCTTCTCGCGCGCGAGCTCGATCGCCGGCAGCGCGGGCTCGAGCAAGCAATCGGCGAGCAGATCGAACCCGGGCGCCCACGACCGCGCGAGCCATTCGGCGGCGAGCCCGAAGCTGTTGCGCCCGGCGACGCCGCCGAGCGAGCCGCCGAGCCGATCGACGCGATCGGCGAGCTGGGTGGCATCGAGCTTGCCGCAGCCGCGCGTGATCGAGCGCGCGAGCAGCGCCGACGCACCGGCTTGAGCGTCGGTCTCGACGCGCTGGCCGCCGCGCCACACCGCGCGCATCGCGACCACGGGCACCGACGGATCGCGCCGCACGATCACGATCATTCCATTCGGCAACGCGACGCGCTTCTCGACGACGTTGATCGGCTGCGCGGCAGCCGCGAGCGCGGTGCGCACCTTCGCTTCGGCGTGGCGCGCGAACGCCGCACCGGAGCTGGCGCGTTTCGGTTTCGGCAGCACCGCGGCGACCGTCGCGTTCTCGGCGCGCATGTAGCGACGAACCGCCGAGGCGACGTCGTGGCGGCGAACCGCGCGCACGCGATCGAGATAGAGATGAGCGAACCGCGGATCGCCGGTCATCGTCGCGTTCCAGCCGACGGTGCGCGCACGGCCTTGTGCCGTCTCGAGCTGGCGGACCAGCCCGGCTTCGGCGGCGACGCGCGCTTTATCGAGCTCGTCGGCCGACAGATCGTCGACGAGCGCGAGCGCTTGATCGACGAGCCCGCCGACCGTCTTCTTCGCGTCGCGCGGCCGCGCGGTCGCCGACAGCACGAACAGACCGGGATCGCGCAGCGCGTGCACTTGCGCGTACGCGCTCGTGACGACGTCATCTTCGTCGCGCAGCCGGCGCGACAGCCGCGCCGATTCGGTCTCGCCGAGCAGGATCGCGGCGACGTCGAGCGCGGCGACATCGACGTGGCGCGCCGGTGGCACGTGAAAGCCGACCGCGACGTACGCTTCGTTGACGTCGCGCATCGCGGCGACCGAGCGCGGTGCGGTTTGCGCGGGCTCGGTCGCGAGCCGGCGCGGTGCACGTCCGCACGGCATGTTGCCGAACCGACGCTCGACCTCGCGACACACGTGTGCGGGATCGACGTCGCCGGCGATCACCAGCGTGATCGCATCCGCGACGTACGAGCTGCGAAAGAACTCGACGACGTCGCGCTCGCCGAGCCGCTTGACGCTCTCGGCGGTGCCGATGACCGGCCGGCGATACGGATGTTGCGCGTACGCGGCGGCGAACAAGCTCTGCGCGACCGCGCGCGCCGGATCGTCGGAGCCTTGGCGGATCTCTTCGAGGATCACTTCGCGTTCGCGCTCGAATTCGCCGCGATCGAACCGCGGCGCGGTCAGCGCGGAGCCGAACGCATCGATCGCGTGATCGAGGCGATCGCTGCCGAGCGCCGCGTGATAGACGGTGTGGTCGAACGAGGTCCACGCGTTCACGCTGCCGCCCGAGCTCTCGATCGCGCGCGCGAGCTCGCTGCCTTTGAACAGCATGTGCTCGGTGATGTGCGCGACGCCGGCGTGCGCGAACGTCTCGTCTGCCGAGCCCACGCCGACCCATGCTTGGATCGCCGCGACCGGAGCGGCATGACCCGGCGAAATGTGGAGCGTGAGCCCGTTGTCGAGGCGATGCGTTTCGACGTCGTGCACGGTGAGCGTTACCGCGCATGCGATCAGCACGGCGGCTGCGCGATGATAGGCACGGCGCACGCGCGGTGGCACGTTTTGGAACATAAGCCATGTGCCCGCGGAATTTGGGTATTCTGAGCAGATGAAGCGTTTTGGCTTATTCGCGGTCCTCTTCGTTACCGGCGTCGCCTGCAGCTCGAGCCCGACCAACGTCGCGGGCAGCTACTCGGTGCAGCTGACCAACGGCGCCAACGGCTGCATGTTCCAGAACTACACCGTCGGCAGCGACACGATGAACGTGCCCGTCACGGTCACGCAGAGCGGCTCGACCGCGACCGCGACGGTAAGCGGCGTCGCCGGAGATTACTTGAACCTCGTGCTCGGCTCCGATTCGTTCACCGGCAGCGTCGACGGCGACTCGTTGGATCTGCAGCTCACCGGCACGCGCGCGCTCAGCATGGGCAACTGCGCGTACACGTACAACGCGACGCTGAATGCCGCGCTCGACGGCAACAGCTTGATGGGCAGCGTCGATTACACGGCCGATACCAACAACGGTAGCGATTGCGGCGCGCTCGTCGGCTGCATGACGTCGCAAGACATCGCAGGCTCGCGGCCACCGCAATAATGATCGCCGTCGACGATCGGCCGAGGCCGCCGCTGATCGTGACCGAGCGGCTCGCGCTGCGCGAGCTGCGGATCGGTGATGCGCCTGCCGTGGCCGAGTTCGCCGGTGATCCGCGCGTCGCGCAGTTCTTGATCGCCGTACCGAGCCCGTATCCGATCCCGCTCGCTTCGCGCTGGATCTCGGGCCGGATCGGTTGGTGGGCGCACGGCCGCGGCTTGACGCTCGCGATCGTGCGTCGCGAAGCTCCCGATGCGTTGATCGGCAGCGCGAGCCTGCGTTGCTATCCACGTGCGCGTCGCGCCGAGCTCGGCTATTGGCTCGGCGCTGCGAGCTGGGGAGTCGGATTCGCGAGCGAAGCGAGCCGCGCGCTGCTCGAATATGGATTTCGCGATCTCGCACTCGAGCGCGTTTATGCACACGTGCTCGAGGGCAACGCAGCATCTGTTCGAGTCTTGGACAAGCTCGGATTCGCGCATGAAGGCGTACGGCGCAAACACGTTCGCAAAGCCGGCCGCCTTCGCGACATCTCGCTGTTCGGTCTGTTGCGCGACGAATGGCGCACGAGTTAGCGCCTGCGCGCGAGCACCGCAGCGGTCGCGACGACACCGACCGCGAGACCGACAAGCAAGCCGGCCGCGAAGCTGCCGTTGGACGATGTCACCGCGTGCGCGGCGTGGTCGACTTTGACGTCGCGGTTGCCGTACCACGCGATCGCGAGCACGAGGCAGCACGTCGTGCCGACGATGATCGAGAGCGCGACGAGCCAACCCGGCGTGCGCGCTCGTGCCTGTTTCGCCGTGTGGGTGATTCGGCTGGCTTCGGCCTCGCGGTCCACGCATCGGTTGTACCCGAGGTCAGCTGTCCCGGAGGTGGGGGCTAGGCCCCCGATCGAGGGGCCGATCTGCACCCGAAAGTCACAATAGTTTCAGCGATCAACATGTGCAACTCGCGGCACAACCGTTGCTTTAAGATGCCGGCATGACGAAGGCGCTCGGATTTGCACTCACTTTATTCATGGCTGCATGCGTGGTCGGTAACAGCGACCCGCTTCCGAGCGGCGGCGGAGACGACACCGGCGGCGGTGGCGGTGGCGGAGGCGGCGGCGGTGGCGGAACCGGCAGCGGCTCCGATACCGGCGGCGCCACGACGATCACGGCCGACACGGCCTGGACCGGCGCGATGACGTTCGCGTCTTCGGTCACGATCGCGGCCGGCGTGACGGTCACCGCGATGCCCGGCGCCGATATCCAGTTCGGACCGAGCGCGAGCCTGACGATCAACGGCACGTTGAAAACGGCCGGCATTACCGGCACCGGCAACATGGTCACGCTCGAGCCGATGACCGGCAACGCCTCGTTCGGCGGAATTCAGGTCGCCGGCAACTTCACCGCGACGTACACGAATCTGACCGGCGCCGAGCTCGAGACGATGACCGGCGGCACGACGATGGTCAACGACTCGCAGTTCTCGCACTCGCCCGGTGATTTGCTGATCATGAGCGGCGGCTCGGTGACGTTCATGTACTCGCTCGTCGGCACGTCGACCGGCACCGGTTATCAGCAGGGCGACACCACCCACTGCGACATGCACTTCGGTGGCACGGGCGACGTGATCAAGGTCAGCCACTCGATCGTCACGACGTCGGCGTACGGCGTGATGTTCTACGCCGGCACCGGCGCCGACTTCACCTATAACAACTGGTCGAAGAACACGACGAACATCGATCCCGAGACCGGCGTCTCGGGCGACTTCAGCAACGGTTACTTCGATACGGCACCACCGATGGTGGCCGGCCTCACGTACAACACGCTCGCGACCGCGCCGCTTTTAGCGTGTAGCGGAGCAAACGACGCAACGTGCGCTGGGCCTCACCCATAACAACGTACCATCGAAAAAAAGTCTGATCCGAGCCCGCTGGAAAGCGGGCTTTTTTGCGTTGCGCGTGCTGGCCCGAAGTGTTGCAAAGTGCATCAATGGTGTGCTGGAATGCAGCTCGTTCGATAAGTATTCACACTGAGGACAACGAATGACTGACTTCCAATCCGAGATGAATCGCGTCGTGAGTGGATTTGTGGCGCAAATTACCGAGCTCGCACGGCGAGTGGCCATCGATACCCTCGAGGGCGCTCTCGGGAGACGTGGCGGCGGACCGATCGCTGCGCCGCGTTCGGGCGGCGGTGGCCGTCGCAAAGGCGCGAAGCGGACCGGCGACGAGCTCGACAAGCTCGCCGAGAACTTCTTCGCCTACGTCGGCAAGCACCCCGGTATGCGCATCGAGCAGATCAACAAAGAGCTCGGTACCTCGACCAAGGATCTCGCGCTGCCGATTCGCAAGATGATTGCCGATGGCTCGCTCAAGACTAAGGGCTCGAAGCGATCGACGACGTATTTCGCGGGCGAGAAGAAGAAATCCAAGAGGGATTAACGCGTGGCAGGCGATACGATTCCGCATCGCGTGCTGCGACAGGCTGCAGAAAAGCCGTCGACGATCGCGTACCAGGCGAAGGTGAATGGCAGGTGGCAGCCGACGACATGGAAGACGTACGCCGAACAGATTCGCAGTGCAGCTCGCGCGTTGATCGCGCTGGGACTGCCGCGCGGCGGTAAGGTCACGATCCTCGGGTTCAACCGGCCCGAGTGGACGATCATCGATCACGCCGCGATGATGGCGGGCGCGTGCCCGGCCGGTATCTATACGACGTGCTCGGCCGACGAGGTCGCGTACATCGTTCATCATTCGGAATCGAAGCTGATCGTCGTCGAGAACGCCGATCAGCTCGCCAAAGTTCGCGCGAAACGGAGCGAGCTGCCGCTGCTCGAATGGATCGTCGTCATGCAAGGCGCGACGTTCGAGCCGGCCGCCGACACGCTGGCGTGGGATGCGTTTTTGGCGAAAGGCGCCAAAGCCGGCGACGACAACGCCGAGCTCGATGCTCGACTCGCGGCGTTACGCGACGGTGATCTCGCGACGCTGATCTACACGTCGGGCACGACCGGTCCGCCGAAGGGCGTGATGCTGTCGCATCGCAATCTGGCGTGGACGGCGGAGTTGCTGCTCGACGTCGGCGGCCGGCGCACCGACGAAGTCTCGCTATCGTATTTGCCGCTGTCGCACATCGCGGAACAGATGTGCACGATTCACCTCCCGGCGACGGTCGGCTCGACGGTGTATTTCGCCGAATCGATCGACAAGGTCCCCGAGAATCTGAAAGACGCACGGCCGACTGCATTCTTCGGCGTGCCGCGAATCTGGGAGAAGTTTCACTCCGGCCTCGCTGCGAAGTTGTCGCAAGCGACGGGCGTGAAGAAGAAGCTCGTCGAGTGGGCGCGCGGCGTGTGCTCGCGGGTCAACGCGCATCGCGACCGCGGCGAAGCGGTTCCGCGCGCGCTCGATCTGCAATATCGACTCGCGACCAAGCTCGTGATCTCGAAGATCAAGCAGGCAATGGGATTCGACCGCGCGCAGCGGCTGTATTCCGGCGCTGCGCCGATCTCGCCCGACGTGCTCGAGTTCATGTCGAGTCTCGATCTGCCGATTCTCGAGATCTACGGCCAATCCGAAGACTCGGGCCCGACGTCGTGCAACCTCGTCGGCCGCACGCAGCTCGGCACCGTCGGTGTCGCGTTGCCCGGGATCGAAGTCAAGATCGCCGAGGACGGCGAGATCTGCATTCGCGGCCCGAACGTGTTTCTCGGTTATTACAAAGAATCAGAGGCGACTGCCGAGACACTCGTCGATGGCTGGTTGCGCTCCGGCGATCTCGGCGCATTCGACAAAGCCGGATTCCTCACGATCACCGGCCGCAAAAAGGAAATCATCATCACGGCGGGTGGCAAGAACATCTCGCCGAAGAACATCGAAGCGCTGATCAAGAGCTCGCCGCTCGTCGGCGAAGCGGTCGTGATCGGCGATCGCCGCAAGTACCTCACGGCGCTCATCACCGTCGACGAAGCCGCCGCGAAGCAGGTCACCGACGTGCGCGCGGCGGTGCAAGCGGCGATCGATGCCGCGAACGAGACGCTCGCGCGC
>DASXEF010000596.1:0-2681 GCA_036490255.1 Kofleriaceae bacterium | reverse complement strand
AGTACCTGCGCGAGGGCTTCTTCGACGTCGACGTGTCGGCGCGCGTCGAGCGCAAAGGCGATGCGGCGACGGTGATCTTCACGGTCCGCGAAGGCCAGCGCGCGAAGACTCGCATCGAGGTCCACGGCTTGCCGCCGGAGGTCAAAGAGCACGCCGTGCTCGACGCGCTGCCGCTGAAATCGGGCGAGCCGTTTTACTACGACACCTACGACGATGCGAAGCAGCCGCTGCTCGCGGTCGTGCAGAACGCCGGCTACGCGCACGCGAAGCTCGATGCGACGATCGACGCCGAGATCGCAACGCACACCGCGATCATCGTGTTGAATTTTTCCTCGGGCGTTCGCTGCACGTTCGGCAGCGTCACCGTGCAGGGCGTGACCGGCGATCTCGAGCAAGCGATCCTCGACCGGCTGCACTTCCAGAAGGGCGACCTGTACTCGCCGCGGATGCTCCGGCGCACGCAGCGCGACATCTACAACCTCAATCGGTTCTCGACCGTCCAGATCACGCTCGCGCCCGGAGACTCGCCGGTCGTCGACATCAAGATCGCGGTGTCGCTCGCCGCGCGGCACCAGCTGACGTACGGCGCGGGCGTCGGCGCCGATCCGATCGACTACGAAGTGCGCGGCCGCGTCGGCTACTCGATCTTGAGCTGGCCGCGGCCGCTCTACGATCTGGATCTCGATTTCCGGCCCGCGTATGCGTACCTGCGCGACGGCGGCGGGTTCGAGCCGCGCGTGCGGGCGATCGCGAAGCTGTCGCGCCAGGATCTGTTCCTGCCGTACGGCACCGGCGTCGCCGAGGTCGACTTCAATTACCTCACGTACGAAGCGTTCACGATGTACGGGCCGGAGTTCCAGCTCGCGTATCAGCTGCAGCTCGGCTCGCCGCGGTTCTTGATCACGGGCGGCTGGATGATCCAGCGCGACGATTTCCGCGACATCAGCCCGCTCGTGCTCGGCCCGATCTCGAACGAGATCGGCCTGCAGAGCACCGAGCTCGCCGCGGCGTACAAAGAATCGTTCGTCGTCGACCTGCGCGACCACCCCGTCAACCCGCGCTACGGCATCTACGCCGCGATGCAGGCGTACGAGGGCGGCAAGTTCGCCGGCGGCGACTATCAATACGAGGAGCTGGTGCCCGAGCTGCGCGGCTACGTGCCCGCCGGCCCGATCGTGTTCGCGGCGCGCGCGCGTTACGGCGCGATCTTCGGCGACATCCCGCCGAGCGAGCGGTTCTACGCCGGTGGCGCGAACTCGAACCGCGGGTTCTCCGAGCGCGAGCTGTCGCCGCAGGTCACCGGGCCGGTGATGGGCAGCGTCGAGACCGTGCCGTACGGCGGTGCCGGGATGATCGATTCGAGCTTCGAGGCGCGGTTCAAGTTCTTCCACGTCGCATCGATGCCGCTCGAAGAAGTCGGCTTTCTCGACGCCGGCGACGTCGAGATGACGCCGGGCGAGGTCTCGCTCGACAAGCTCTATTACGCGGTCGGCCTCGGCTTGCGCTTGCTCACGGTCGTCGGCCCGGTGCGCGTCGATCTCGGCTATCGGCTCAATCGACTCGGCGCCGAAGACGCCGAGCCCGGCTCGCGGTTCGCATTCCACCTCAGCCTGGGAGAAGCCTTCTAATGCGGAAATGGCTCAAACGCCTCGGCTTGGCACTACTCGCGCTGATCGTGCTCGGGATCACGGGCGCGCTCGTGTTCATCCACACGCCGCCGGGTCGCGAGCTCGAGCGCCGCGAGATCGAAGCGCAGCTGAACGGCCTGTTCACCGGCGGTGGCAGCGTCGGCCAGGTCGACGGCACGCCGTTCGGCGAGCTGATCATCAAGGACGTCGTGATCCGCGGCGCCGATCACGCGCCCGTGATCAAAGTCGGCGAGCTGCGCGTGCGCGTGCACTTGTTCGACCTCGTGCACAAAGACGTGTCGATCGGCGAGCTGCTGATCAGCGACCTCGACGTCGAGATCGGCAAGGACACGCTCGCGACGCTGATGAAACCATCTCCGGAGCCCGCGCAGCCGGAATCGAAGTCGACGTGGAACATCGATTTCGGCGGCGTCGCGCTGCGCCGCGCGCATGTCATGTACGACACGAACACGCCGCAGTACGGCGTCGTCGATCTCGATAACCTGTCGATCACCGGCAACGCGACGCTGCACTCCAACGGCATGCGCGGCGGCGGCATCGGGCTCACCGCCGTCTGGCGCCAGCACCACGTGCCGATCTCGATCGGTGCGCTGGTCAAGGATGATGCCGATCACACGGTCGCGCCGGCGGTCACCGTCGCGATCGACGGCGTATCGCTCGCCGCGCACGATCTCGAGCTCGTCAAGCAGGGCACGAAGCTCAGCGGCGGGATCAAGATCGTCGCGCCGAAGTTGGAGGTCGCGAAGCTCACCGGGATCGAGCTGCCCGACGACGTCTCGCTGATGGTCGCCGCGACGAAAGACGGCCACGTCTCGCTCTCCGGCTTGCTCGGCGCCACGCCGATCGATGCGACGCTCGTCGCCGACATCGACGCCAAGCACGTCGCCGGGACGATCACGACCGGCGACTTCGATCTCGCGAAGCTGACGAAGGGCGGCGCGCACGGCAGCGCCGGTGCCGACATCGAGCTCGACGTCGCGCAGGGCAAGCCGGGCGAGCTGCCGACCGCGCACGCGACCGTGAAAGCGCACG
>DASXEF010000581.1:0-19175 GCA_036490255.1 Kofleriaceae bacterium | reverse complement strand
CCATCGGCGGCTTCCGCCACTCGCGATTCAAGGGCCGACGACGCACGCAGCTCGCCGGAACGATCGTCGCCGCTGCGTACAACCTGCTGCGCATCTGTCGCTTGCTCGCCTCACCGGCCTGAACCGACGGGAACACGAGGCCCAATGAGCCAGTTTGCGGGCCCGTCATCGACGGAACGAGCCCAAAGACTCGCGCGCTGACCAGGGTTTCTCAGCAGCCTGCTAGCGGCCAATGCGCTATCGCTGTATCGCGCGACTCGATCGCGTCGACCGCATGTTTTTGTGGGACAGCGACGACGGCGAAACCGATCGCGTCGTCGTCGACGCCGATGGCCACCTGATCGAATCCGACGACGGCGACGGCGAGCCGACCATGTACGATCTCGATGCGATCGAAGCGTGGTGCGGGTCCGCCGGCGGCATGCGCGACGGGCGAGCGCTGTTGAACGCGTGGAATCTGTTCGTCGACGTGCCGGGGCTCGGCGAGATGTTCGAGCGCGCCGACACGAACGCCGTCGATGTGTACGACAAGCTGTTCCACTCGTCGGGCATCGTCGAACCCGCGCCGGCGCAGGTGTGGAACGACTCCCAGCTCCTGCTGCTCGGTCTCAGCGAAATGCGCGCGCTTCCGCTAGGAGCCTGTAGGTCATAGATCGCCGATTCCGGATCGACAGATCGATCGCGGTTTGATCTAGTGGCGCTGTGAAGCGCTACCGGCCGTATTCGCCCGAGCAAGCCTTTCTGCTACCGCCGTCGCCGCAAGAGTGGCTGGCCGAAGGGCACCTCGCGTACTTCGTGCTCGATTTGGTCACAGAGCTCGATCTCGGCGAAATCGAACTTGTCCTGCAGAGCAAGGATGCTCGCGGCGAGCGGCCGTATTCGCCGCGGATGATGGTGGCGATGCTGTTGTACGGCTACGCGACGGGCGTGATCTCGTCGCGCAAGCTCGAGCGAGCGACATACGACGACGTCGCGTTTCGAGTGCTGGCCGCGGGAGAGCATCCGCACTTCACGTCGATCAACGAGTTTCGCGACCGTCACCGACACGCGTTGGCGGGCCTGTTTGACCAGCTGCTTCAGGAGTGCATGTCAGCCGGGCTTGTAAAGCTCGGTCACGTGGCGATCGACGGGACGAAAATGAAGGCGAACGCGAGCAAGCACAAAGCGATGAGCGCGGAGCGCATGGACCAAGCCGAGACGCGGCTCACGTCGGAGATCGACGCGTACTTCGAGCTCGCGAAAAAGATCGATGCGGACGAAGACGCGCGTTACGGCGCGGGCGAACAAGCGCACGACTTGCCGGCCGAGCTTCGGCGTCGCGAGGATCGACTCGCCAAGATTCGAGAAGTCCGTGCGGCGCTCAAGAAAGAAACCGAGAGCGCTCGAGCCGAGGAGCACGTCCAACAAGCGGATCAACTCCGTACGGTCGCCGCTCGATCGACGACAAGCGTGAAGAAGCAGGGCGAATTCGCGACGCTCGCCGCGCTTCACGATCAGCACGCCGGTGAACTCATCGACAAGCATGACGACGACGAGCCGCCGCCGCCGAGCGCCGACGACGATTTGCCTCGCAATACGCCGCCGAAGCGACCCGACGGCTCACCAAAACCGACGGCCCAACGCAACTTCACCGACGCCGACAGCCGAATCATGATGCGCGACGGTGCGTTTTTGCAGGCGTACAACGGCCAGATCGCCGTCGACGAGAGTCCGCATCAAATCATCGTCGCGGCAGGGCTGAGCAACCAAGCACCTGATGCCGAGTATTTTCGGCCAGTGCTCGAGCGCGTCGTCGAGAACTGTGGCGTAGCTCCCGATCGCGTGACGGCAGACTCCGGCTATTTTTCCGCAGCAAACGTCCGAGCTGCGGAACACTTGGGGGCCGAGCCGTTTATCTCTGTCGGCAAGCACCGAAACGATGGCGAGCTCGACGTCGCCGTCATTGCGAATCGAACGACGCCCGAGCGACTGGCGATGGCCGACGTGCTCGCCACCGAACGCGGTCGGGCTGTGTACGCGCGTCGCAAGGCGACCGTCGAACCGGTCTTTGGCCAGATCCGCATCTGCCAGAACTACCAACACGTCTCGTTTCGTGGGCTGCTCAAGAATCGGCTCGAATGGCTATTCGTCTGCGCGACGCACAACCTGCGTAAGCTGTGGCGAGCGACGCGACGAAGCGCGCTGCTGGTCGCTGGATGACGGTGAAGTCGACCCACGCCGGCAGTCGCCGACGCCGACGCCGACGCTCACGCCTACGACCTACAGGCTCCTAGCCCAAGTTCGCGGTGACCGCGTCGACGAGCGCTTCGAGCCCGGAGTCTCGATCGACGAAACGATGCACCAGATCGCCGGTGTTGCTGCGGCCCATGCCTCGCACGATGCGGCGCGCTTCGGGCTGCGCTCTGCGGACGTCGTCCATGATCGGCTCGACGCGTGGATCGTGCGCGTCGAGCTCGGCGATCACCGCGTCGAGCTTGATGTTCTCGAGCGCTTCGTGCACCGCGAAGTCGTCGCTCGCGAACAAGATGTCCCAGCCGCTCGAGACGTAGAGCGCCATCGCGCCGCGCTGGCGATGATCGTCGCCGACGACCAGCACGCGCATGCGTCGGCCCGGGCGATCGACCACGCCGGAGCTGCGCTGGGCATATTGGACGAGACCTTTCCATTCCGCCGGCGGCTCGACGAGCAACACGCCGAGCGCCGGGTTCGTGCCGTTGACCTCGCGGACGACGTCGCCGATCACCTCGAGCGGCGTGCCGCCTCGCGGATCGACGAGCGCGAGCGAGACGCGCGTGCCGACGGGCAGCCACTCCGCCGTATCGAGGCACATGCCGACATCCGAAACGTCGCGCGTATGGCAGACCACCAGTTGGCCGCCGAGCAGGGGCGACACGGTGACCTTGAGGTCGATACGGAACCTGGGTGCGCGGCGTGACACCGCTCGCCATTGTATCCCATTACAGTTGACGGGTAATGTCCGCGGGATGAAGCGCGCGTGGGCGATCGCCGCGGTCCTCGCCGCGAGCTCGACGGCGGTTGCCGACATCCCGGCGACGACCGTCGGCAACGCGAACGTCGTTTCGGCCGATCATCCGATCACGGTGACGACGCCAGGCGAGCGGTCGTCGCAGAACATCCAGTTCCTCGCGGGGCTGACCGGTGCGGGGCTCGTGATCGTCGGGCTCGGCGTGTTCTACAACCTCGACTCGCGCGAGTCGGCGAACGCGGTCAGCGCCGCCGGCCCGACCGGCCAACCGTGGACGACCGGCGATCAGGCCGATTTCGATCACACGCACCAGCTGGCCGTGCGCGCGGGCATTTGTTACGGCATCGGCGGCGCGGTGCTCGTCGGCGCGCTCGTGACGTGGATCCTGACCGCGCCGAGCGATCAGGTCACCGTGATCCAGCCGCATGTCACGCCGACGGTGACGCCGGCTCCGGGCGGCGCGCTGCTCGGCGGGCAGTGGAGGTTCTGATGCGCGCGTACGTCGCCATCGCGCTCGTCGCGTGCTCGCCAACCATCGCGCCGGGTGGGTACGAGTGCGGACCGAACGCCGACTGTCCACCCGGGCTCACGTGCTCGGGCAGCGACTTCGCGTGCGACGATCCGGTGACGGTCGAGCCGTTCTCGTGCACCGCGGGCTCGAACGCGACACTCGCGACCGCGACGCCGATCATGATGCTCGGCTGCGTGTCGGAGACCGTGTCGTTGCCGTCGTGCCTGGGCTTGGGCGACACCGACGCGTGGTTCAGCTTCACGACGCCGACGAACTGCACCGCGGTCGCCGTGCGCGCCAACGTGACGTTCCCGTACGCGTTCGAAGGCATCGGCGTCGTGCTAGGCGATGCGACCGGCACGCCGATCGCGAACGACGTCGATTGCACGACCGCAGGCGCGTCCTCGGCGACGAGCTGCTTCGAGGTCACGCTCGCCGACGGCTCTGCGTACACGCTCGACGTCGTGCCCGAAAACGGCGGCAACTGCGACGGCGACTGCAGCTACAACCAGTTCTTGTTAGCGGTCCAACTCCTGACGCCGCAATAAAATGGAAGGCCTCGCGTGGAGCGGACTCGCGCTGCCGTACTTCGCGTGCAGTCTCGCGATCGCGGGCGTTGCCGTGTGCGCCGCGTTGGTGCGTGGCGATCGCGTGCTGCGGCTCGGCATGATCGGCGCGTCGATCACCGCGCTGCCGTGGGCGGTGTGTCAGGGCTTTGCCGCGTGCACGAACGATCCGGCGATCGCGACGCGGCTCGAGCGGCTCGGCAACGGGCCGATCGAGCTGTGCGGACCGTGCCTGTTGCTCGTGCTGCTCGCCGCGAGCGGCCAGCTCGAGCGCTTCCGCTGGGTCTCGCGGATCTCCGGCTTGTTCGGCACGCTGTTGCTCGTGCTCGTGTGGGCGACGCCGTGGGTCGTGCCCGGCGTGCAGCGATTGTCGTCGGGAATGTTCTACATCGCGCCGGGTCCGCTGACCGCCGCGCACGTCTCGCTGTTGCTCGTGTGGCTCGTGATCGGCGTCGCGATCATGCGCGCGTCGAGTCCGCGCGGCGAACGCCGTCGCACGCTCAAGCTCGTGATCGGCATCCTCGTGCTCGGTGCGATCGCGTCGATCGACACGCTCGCGCTGTACGGCATCTGGGGCGCGTATCCGATCGCGTGGCTGTCGGCGAGCTGCGCCGCATTCGTCGCGTCGTACCTCGTGCTGCGCACCGATCTCGTGCGACCGCGCGGCCTCGATCGCGGCGTCGCGGTCGAGCTCGGCGTGTTCGCGGTCGGCTCGATCATCACGGCGCTACTCGCGCTGTTGTGGATCGAGTCGCCGATCGTGCTCGCGACGGCCGCGAGCATCGTGTGGGCCGCGCTCACCGCCGTCGCGTGGGCGATCAATCGCCGGCGGCCGTCGCGCATGCCGGGCGCTCGCTCGCTCGACGAGTTCGTCGCCAACGTCGCGACGCTCGACGATCCCGCACCGATCGCCGATCGGCTCGCGGCGCTGTGGCAGCGCACGCTGAGAGTTCCGCTGCGCCGCGCGTCGGTCGTCGACGACGCCGCGCTCGTCGACGTGCGCACCCGCGAGCACCGCCCGCTCGATCGCGAGCTCGCCGCGTGGTTGGTGCAGCATCCGCAGCCGTTCGCGGTGTCGGATCTCGCGACGATGCGGCTCGGCGAGATGCGTGGCCGGCTCGAAGCGCTCGGCGATTCGCATCCGAACGCGCTCGTCGTGCCGCTCGTCGATCGCGACGAGCTGGTCGGGCTCGTCGAAGCCGATCGCGAGACCGCGCTGCGCGATGCCGAGCGCGATCTCGTCGCCGAATCGGCGCGCGCGGCGGCACGCGCGCTGACGTTCGTCGGGCTCGCCCGCGCCGCGGCCCGCGAGCGCGAGACCGCGCGCGAGGTCGAGATCGCCGAAGCGCTCCGCTTGCAAGCTGCGGCGAGCCGCGATGCCGAGCTCGGCACGTGGGCCGTCGCCGGCGAATATCGCGGCGCCGCACGCACCACCGGCGCCGGCTGGTCGGCGGTGCTGTTGCCCGACGGCCGGCTCGCGTTGCTCGTCACCGAAGCGCAGGCACCGGGCGTTGCCGCCGCGCTCGCGACCGCCGCGCTGACCGGCGCGTTCGCCGCCGCGACGCTGCCGGGCGCGAAGCCGATCGCGTTCGACGAGCTCGTCGCGACGATGCGCGCGAGCTCCGAAGGCGTCATGCGCGGCGGTCAGCCGGTCGCCGCGTTCTTGGCGATCTGCGACGCGGCCGCGGCGACGATCGAATGGGCATGCGCGGGCCATCCCGGCGCCATGCTCGTCGGGCCGATCGCCGGCATCGATGTCGGGTTACCCGACGGTTCGCGCCGCGGCGTCGCGCCGTCGATCGTCGAGCTCGGCACCGGCGAAGCCGCCGTGCCCGGCCAGACGCTGAGCGAAGCCACGCGCGGCGTCACGCCGCTACCCGAAGATACGTTGGTCGTCGTCGCGTCGAGCGGGTTACGCGGCGATAGCGAGCGCGATTGGGCGCGCACGGTTCGCGAATACGCGCCGGCGAGCGGCCGGCTCGCGACGGTGCTCGTCGATCAGCGCGCGCGCAAGTCGGCGATCGTCGACGATCTGCTCGCCGTCGTCGTTCGGCGTTAGTGCGTGCCCTTGAGGCTGTTCACTGCGGTGACGTGCGATTTGAGCTGCGGCTCGGCGGTGCGCAGGATCTGCTCGAGCTCGGGATCTTGCACCGACGCGAGCGCATCTTCGATCGTCGCCGCCTCGGCATCTTCGGCGGCCGGCATCACGTCGAGGAACGCGGCGTCGAAGTCGTTGCCGCGCAGCGTCTTGAGCCGCGCTTGCGCATCGGCGACCGGCCGATGGTCGGGATCGATCGGCGCGTCGGCCGGAATCGTGCGCATGCCGTGGCGGCGCGCGTACGCGACGAGATCGCGATCGGTCGCGGAGTAGTCGGCGACGAGCGTCGCGCCGAACACGCGCATCGATGCGGTGCCGTGCGACTGCGCGAGCTTGCCGACGTCGATCTCGAGCTGATCGACCGCGTGCAGATACGTGACGATTCGCGTCGACGTGGCGTCGAGCGGCGGCGGCGGATCGCCGAATGCGGGCGACGCGAGCGGGGCGCATAGCGCGAGCGCGACGATCAAACTGCGAGCTTTCATGCTCGAGGATTTTGCAAGCCGCGCTCCATCAGGAATCTTCTGCGACGAGGCGCAACCCTGCGGGCAACGTATCGCCGAGTGCGACGCGCTCTTCGCGCGCCTCGAGCGCGACGACTTGCTCGACGAGCACCACCGCTCGGTCGCCGCCGGGCAGGGCGCGCACGACGTCGGCGAGCGCGGCGCGCGTCGCGTCGTCGAGATCGCGTGCGCGATCGCCGGTGCGCCGGCCGAGCTGAGCGAGCGGAAACGCGGCCTTGTCGGGCTCGGGCCAGTCACTCGCGAGCAGCGGAGCGATCCACGTCTTGACGTGGCTCGGCGGCACGACCGCGTTGAGCGGGCCGTATAGCGGCACGCGTGCACCGATTCGCGACAGCGCCCACAAGTGCACCGTGTCTTCGCGCCCCTTGCGTGTTGCGAGACGTTGCACGAGCTCCTCGCCGAGCTTGAGCTTGTGACCGAGCTGCAGGCGCTCCATGCTCGCCACCGCACGCCACATCTCGGCGACCTCTTGCTTGCTCGGTTTGGTTTCGGCGAGCTTCTTCGCTTGCTTCGCGCTCGGCAACAGCAACTGCGCGACGCGGTCGTAGATCTGATCTTGCTGGCCCTGGACGAGCCCGCCGGCGATGCGCCGCCACGCGATCCACCACGCGAGTCGATTCGGCTCCGCTTTCGGAAACGCCAGGTTCTCGTTGAACACGCCCCACATCACGCGCGAGCGCCACGCGTCGAGCGGCGCGCCGGTGCCGGGCCGCAATGCAAACCCGGCGAGGTTGAGCCAGCGCTGCTCGTGATCCGCCGACTTCTTGCGCTCGGCGCCGACCTCCGCGAGCGCGTCGAACAGCGCGCGCGTCGTGTGGATCGACCACTCGTCGCGCCGCGCACCGAGCAGCGTCTCGAGATCGCGCATCAGTGTCTGCGACGCCGCGGTCGTGAACGCGCTCGCGACCATCGCCTTTGCTTCGTCGGTCTTTGGATGCGCTTCGGTGCTGTCTTGCGGCGCCGCCGCGCCGCCCGAGCGCATGTCGAACGCGAGCTTCCACGTGTTCGCTTCGTCGTCGGTGCACAGGATCTCGAGCGCGCCGAGCTCGCTGACGTGCACGCCGAGCCGCACCGTGACCTCGCTGCGACCGCGCGCGCGCAACACGGTGACGATCGGCGGCAGCTCGAGCAGGTCGGAGCCGTCGTCGATCGTCTCGGCTTTGCCGTCGCCGACCGGGACGAGCGCGCCCGGCTCGTCGCGCCGCGAGCTCGACGAATACAGCCGGAAGCTCACCGGTCGATTCGTCACCAGCTTGAAGTCGCGCGCGAGCTGCACGCGGGCGCCGTCGTCGAGCCCAGCCGGCGCGAGGCACACCGCGAGCTTTTGATCGTTGCCTTCGGCGCCGATGTAAAACGCGCGCGCGGTGCCGCCTTTGATACGCGTCGCGAGCCCGCGCCGTACGAGGCCGTAATACGCGGCGCCTTGTGCGACCGCGAGCTCCGGCATCGCCGACGGCAACTCGCTCGGCCGGCTGCCTTGCCACTGCGCGATCTGATCGAGCACGCGCGCGCGCAGTGCCAGCGGCGTCATCGCGCCGCCGTTGAACAACACGTGATCGACCTTGGAGTCGCCGTGGCGCGACAAGAACGACGCCAGATGGCGCGTCACCGCCGGATCGCTCGCGTACGGCAAGCCGAACTCTTGCAACCCACCGCGACCGCGCGCGAGCTGCGCGTCTTTCGACACGAGCGGGAAGAAGCCGTCGAACAGCACGCGATCGAGCTCGCCCCGCGTGATGTCGTCGCGCAACGTGCCGGCGATCAGCTTGCTGCCGCGGCCGTGCACGACGATCGGCACGGTTTGAGGGCCGGCCTCGACCAGCAACTGCTCTTTCGCGAGCCGGCACGCGTGGACCAGGCCGTGCCACTGGAGCGCATCGATCGTACTACGCACCGGCTTCGGCGCGGCATCCGCCGAGCTTGCCTTCTTCTGTGACTTCTCGACGATGCGTTGCTCGACGATCTTCGCGAGCGTGAGATCCAAGTTGTCGCCGCCGAGCAGCAGGTGATCACCGACGGCGGTGCGCGTGAAGCCGTCGCCCGATTCGTCGACCTCGATCAGCGTGAAGTCGGTGGTGCCGCCGCCGACGTCGAACACGAGGATGCGGTCGCCCGGGCTGAGCTTGGCGTGAGCCGAATCGATCCACGCGTAAAACGCCGCTTGCGGCTCTTCCAGCAGCACGACGGGCGGATACCCGGCCGCGGTCGCTGCTTGCAGCGTGAGCTCGCGCGCGGCTTCGTCGAAGCTCGCGGGCACGGTGACGAGCACTTCTTGCTCGGCGAAGTCGGCATCGGGATGCTCGAAATCCCACGCCTCGCGGATGTGACCGAGCACTTGTGCCTGCGCGGTCACCGGCGACAGCTTCGGTCCGTCGGAGTCGCCCCACGGCAGGATCGCGGCGTTGCGATCGACGCCGGGATGACACAGCCACGACTTCGCCGACGAGATCATCCGCGACGCCATGCGCGCGCCTTGATTGCGCGCGAGCTCGCCGACGACGACGCGTGCGCTGGGCTTCCACGGCAGCGCCGTCTCGTGAGGTGCGAGATCGATCTCGCCGGCGAGATAGACGAACGACGGCAGCTGGCGGCGCGGCGCCACGTCGCCGGGCGCGACCAGCTGCGGAACTTCGAACACGCGGACGCGTGCGTCGGCGGCGCGCGTGTCGACGTAGGCGACCGCCGAGTTGGTGGTGCCGAGGTCGATGCCGATCAGGTAGCGCGCGGCCAATGGCACCTGTGACTACGACGGCGGCGCGCCGGTCAGGCTCGGCAGCTCTTCCAGGTTCGGCAGCAAGATGATCTCGATGCGGCGATTCTGCTCGCGGCCGGGCTCGGTCTTGTTGTCGGCAACCGGATCGAACTCGCCGTAGCCGGCAGCGCCGAGCGCCTTCGGCGGGAAGCCCTGCTTGATCATGAACTGCACGACGCTGTTCGCGCGCGCGGTCGACAGATACCAGTTGTTCGGGAACTGCTGCGTCTTGATCGGTTGATCGTCGGTGTGGCCGGCGACCATGAAGCGGCGGTCCTTGAACTCGAGCAAGATCTTGACGACGTCGGCGAGCGCCGCTTGGCCGCCCTTCGACAGATCCGCCGAGCCGCTCGGAAACAAGATGCCGCTCGGCAGCTTGAGCGTCATCTGGCCGTTGCGGAACACGACCTGCAGCTTGCCGGTGTCGACGAGCGCGCGGAACTTGTCCTGCATCGCCTTGTAGGCGGCGATGCGCTTCTCGGCGGCTTCCTTTTGGCGGCGAAGCTCGGCGAGCTCTTTCTCGCGCTCGGCCTTCTCGCCTTGCACTTTGCCGAGCTCGCTCTCTTTGTTCTTCGTCGTCTCGTCGAGGTTGCCGACCTGCGCTTCGAGCTCTTTGATCTTGTCGCCGAGCGTCTTCTCGGTGTCGGCTTGCTTCTTCTGCGTATCGGCGAGCTCGCCTTGCAAGCGCTTGTTCTCGTCGAGCGCTTTGTCGTAGGTCGATTGCTTCACGCAGCCGACGGTCGTGGCAGAAATCAAAAGCGCGAATAACAAACTACGCATGGGCATCTCCTTGGTTCGCCTACGTGGACGCGCGGCCGTCGAGAATCTTCACGACGGCATCGATAAAAGCGCCCGCATCGGTTTGAAAATCTCCGCTGATCGCCGGGCCTTCGCCGCGCTTGAGCGTCTTGTTCGATTCGCGCTCGCACACGGCCGTACGGCTCGCCTTCGTGGCCAGCACGTAATCGTATTCGAGCGTGAAGTAGCGCGTGACCGCGGCGTCGTTCTTCTTCGCGACGAACGCGACCATATATGCCTCACCCATTTCGTTCGGTGTGGGCATCGACAGCACGCCGATCCGCCACGCATCGCGCTCTTTCGCGAGCACCTGCGGCTCGTGCGTCACGCCGGTCTGCTGCCAGACCGGCGCGAACATCGAGATGTCGCGACGCTCCATCGCCGACACGACCGTCGACGCGGTCTTGAGCTTCATCACGTTCGGCAGGATGACGTGGGCGATCGTGTCGAGGGCGCTCGGCATGCGCGCGACCATATCTCAGCTTTGCAGCTCGCGCTCGCGCACGGAGTACTCGAGCTTCCAGCGCCCGGCGCCGTCGCGGGCGACGCACCACAGCTCGAGCGTGCCGACCTCGGTCACGTGCGCCTCGAGCCGCACCGGCACGAGCTGGCCGGCGCTGCGATTGGCTTCGGCTTCGACGAGCTTCTCGACGGGATCGAGCTCGACGAGGCCGTCTTCGTCGGCGTCGATCAAGTCGCCGGCGCGATCGTCGGGACGCGAGCCCGCGGCGAAGAATCGAAACGCGGACGTCTCGCCGACCACGAGGCCGAGCTCGTCGTCGGGGAGCTCGACGGCTTGACCTTCTTCGAGCCCCTGCGGCGCGACGCACAGCGCCTTCACCGGCGGCGCGAAGCCCGGGATCGCCGGCATCGCGCTCTCGATGCCGATGTAATACGCGCGCGCGGTGCCGCCGCGAATGCGGATGCCTTTGCCACGCCGTACGTGGCCGTAGTGCGCGGCGCCGAGCGCGACCGCGAGATCGAGATCGGCGCCGGCGAGCACGCGCACGCCGCGACCGGCCCATTGCTCGAGCAGCTCGACGACGCGCGTGCGCAGCAGCTGCGCTTTCATCACGCCGCCGTTGAACAGCACGGCCGTCGGCGGTTTGCCGTGGCGACCGAGAAACTCCGCGAGGTGGCGCGTGATCGCCGGATCGTGCGCGTACGGCAAGCCCATCTCGCGCAAGCCGCCGGCGCGGCGTCGTTGCGCCGTTGCATCCGCGCCGACGCGCGGAAAGAATCCGTCGACGAGCATCGCGAGCGCGGCATCGCGCGCGACGCTCGCCTTCACGGTGCCGCTGATCAGCTTGCTGCCGCGGCCCAAGATCGAGACCGAGACCTGCTCGGGCGGCGCCTCGCCGAGCAGCTGCTCTTTCGCGCCGCGCGCGAGATGCACGAGCGCGCGCTGTTGCACGGCGTCGAGCTCGAGCCCGTTGCCGAGCAGCGCGGCGACCGCGAGGTCCATGTTGTCGCCGCCGAGCAAGATGTGATCGCCGACCGCGATGCGATCGAGCCCGAGCGCGCCGCCGTCGTCGCGAACTTCGATCAACGAAAAGTCGGTCGTGCCGCCGCCGATGTCGCAGACCAGCACGACGTCGCCGGGTTTCAGATCGTCGCGCCATTTCTCGCCGCGCGTCGCGAGATACGCATAGAACGCCGCCTGCGGCTCCTCGAGCAACGTCAGGTTTTCGAACCCGGCTTCGCGCGCGGCCGCGACGGTGAGCTCGCGCGCGACCGGATCGAAGCTCGCCGGCACGGTGACGAGCACGTCTTGCTCGTCGGCGGGATCGTCTGGATTCGCGTCGTCCCACGCCGCGCGCAGGTGCGCCAAGTAGCGCGCCGATGCGTTGACCGGCGACACGCGGTCGCCGCCTTGCATCGCAGCATCGAGCTCGCGCTGCGCGCCGCGAAACGGCAGCACTTGCGCCGTGCGATCGATCGACGGATTGCACAGCCACGACTTCGCCGACGCGACGAGCCGGTGCGGCAGCTCGGCGCCGCGCTCGCGCGCGAACGTCCCGACCGCGTAGCGCATCGGTCCGCTCCACGGCAACTGCAGCTGGTTCGGCGCGACCTCGTGCTCGGTCGGCAGCAGCAGGAACGACGGCAGCGTCGGTCGCTCGGCGATCTCGCCGGGCCCGACGACCTGCGCGATCGGATGCGCCGTCGCCGGTGCGTCGTCGCTCGCAGTCGCCAGCGCCGAGTTCGTCGTGCCGAGATCGATGCCGAGGATCTTCGTCATACTTCGACTTCCGCCGGCGCGATCACGGTGCGATCGACGCCCTCGGCGAGCGTCGGCAGCTTGATCTCGGTCGCGCGCCAGCCGCGATGCCGCAACGTGCCGCGATACGGCGGCTCGCCCTTCGCTTCGCCGATCAGCCGGATCTCCGCCGGGTCGAAGCCTTTGGGGACCTGCACGTTCGAATCTTCTTCGCCCGGCATCACAGGCTCGAGCGTGACGTGCTGCGCGATCACTTTTGCGGCGTTGCGATGCACCGCGCGCGTCGCTGCACCGAGCTGCGCGTCGTCGACCCCTTCGATCGATTCGCGGACGAAGTCGACGAGCTGCGCTTCGCGCTGCAACAGCGCGAGCAACGCGAGTGCGCCGTCGCGGTGATACTGCGCCGCCGAAATCTTCGGCTTGTCGTCTTTCGGTTTCTCGACGACCGGCGGTGGCGGCAGTTCCTTCTTCGGAGCCTCGGGCAAGAACTTCGCGGCCTCCGCAGGCAGCGTGCTGCCGAACAGGAGCTTCCAGAAGCTGACGAACGCGAGCCAGGGGTGCATCGGCGGCGATCTAATGAGGTGACGTGCCGCGGCACAAGCAAGCGCACGCCGAAAACCGCTGCGAAAACCTGGTTTGGTCGTCAGTTTTTCGAGATCGAACCTTGTCGGATCAACCGCTTGCGGTGGCGCGTGGCTTGCTGAACCGGCCCACATGCAGCGCTTTATCTTGCTCGTGTCGCTGGCGGCCGCCGGCTGTAACTTGTTCTCCGGCGACGACCAGCACACGTGTCCCGAGTTCAACGGCACGGGCGTCGCCGAAGCGCCGCTGCGCGATCCTCAGACCGGCATCTGCGACCTCGAGCAGCCGACCGATCCCGATTGCACGGCCGATTGCCCGTGCGAGGTTGCGGACGGTGACGGCGCGTCGGAACCGGCGATCATCGGCGGCGAATGCTCGGGCCCGTGCGAAGGGCTCGACCAGCAAGACTGCACCAGCAACTCGACGTGCCACGCCGCGTACACCGATTCGGCGTCCGGCCCGCAGTTCTGGACCTGCTTCGACATCGCGCCGCAAGAGCCCCAGCCGCAACCGTGCGCCGGCCTCGACGCGTTCTCGTGCTTCTTCGATCCGTCGTGCGGCAGCCTCTACAGCGGCGACTCGCAGGGTGGCACCACCGAGTTCGAGTCGTGCATCGACGTCGGCTCGAACGCGTGCAACTGCGGCTCCGGCGAGACGTGCGAGACGGTGTGCCCGGCGACGTGCCTCGAGGGCAGCGACTGTTCGTGCACGCCGACCTGCGTGCCGACCGATAGCGAATGCACGCTGCAATGCCCGAGCGGCGAGGACTGCCAGCTGCAATGCGACAGCTTGCAAGGCGGCTGCGAGCAGGTGTGTGTGAGCGATACGCTCGATCCCGGCCAGTGCACCGGCATGGTGACGTGCAACATCGCGGCGCCGCAGTGTCCCGCCGGTACGACCGCCGGCATCGAGGACGGCTGTTACACCGGCTACTGCATCCCACTCGCGGACTGCGGTCCCACCGATTGCGCGTCGCTCACCGACGAGACCAGCTGCACCGCGCGCTCCGACTGCGAGGCCGTCTACACCGGCTCGAACTGCACGTGCGACGACAGCGGCTGTACGTGCACCACGCTCACGTTCTCGCGCTGCGAGGATCTCAGCAGCTCGGGTAGCGGCGGCTCCGGCATCTAAGTTAGACGTTTACGGTCCGGCACGGCTAAACTTCCAAGGTGGCCGTCCGGCATCCGGGTGATGACGAGCGCGCGACCGTCGATCTGGGTCCGCGCCCAGAGCTACGGCCCGGCGACGAGGATCCCGGCGATCTGGGCGACGAGCCGGCGACCGCGACGCAGACGGTCACGCCGAACGCGATCCACGCGCAGTCGACGCAGCGGCTCCCGCCGCGCGGCCACGCGCAGACCGAATCGAGTCGCTACACCACCACGACGTCGCCGAGCGAGGCGATGCGGCTCGAGGAGCTGTCGCGCTCCGAGATCTTCCTGCGGATCGCGATCGTCACGGCCGTCGCCGGTCTGATCGTCGCGCTCTTCACCGACGGCGATCCGATCGCGTTTCGCCTGCTCGCGCTCGGCTGCGGCGTCAACGTGCTCGGCGCGATCTGGATGTTGCTGATCATCCGCCAGCCGACGACGTACTCCGGCCGCAAGATCTTGCCGCCCGCGCTCGTGATCGCGCTCGGTGCGTTCGGCGGCGTGTACTACTGGGGCGTCGCGTCGCCGGTCGCCGCGATGATCACGTACGGCATCTACTTTTTCAGCCTCGGCTCGCTCGCCGGCGTGATCGGCGGCATGTACATCCTCGTCGCGATCGTTCACGCCGCGCTCGGCTTCGCGATCATCGGCGGCGTGATCGACGACCGCGGCATAATCAGCATGGCGCACATCAGCCGGCTCGATCAGATCGGCGTCATCGGCGTGATCGAGTTCTTGTACTTCATCACGTTCTACACCGCGCGCACGAGTCAGCGCGTCACGCTCGATGCCATGCAGCGGCTCGAGCAAGCCGTGCGCGGCGTCGCACAGCGCGAGGCGTTACTCGCCGAAGCACGCGCCGAGCTCGACCGCGCGCTCAAGATCGGCGGCCCCGGTCGGTTCACCGACCAGACCGTCGGCGCCTACACGCTCGGCGTGTTGATCGGCCGCGGCGGCATGGGCGAGGTCTACGAAGCGCACTCGACCGCCGACGATCACGAGGCCGCGGTGAAGCTGTTGCACGCCGGCACGCTCGCCGAGCCGACGCATGTCACGCGCTTCATCCGCGAAGCCGAAACCGCGTCGAAGCTGACCAGCCCCAACGTCGTGCGCGTGCTGCAGGTCGGCACGACCGCAGGCGAAGTGCCGTTTCTCGCGATGGAGCGGCTACGAGGCGTCGATCTCGCCCAGCAGCTCCGGCGATCGCGCCGGCTCGCGCTACCCGAAGCTGCGGTGCTCGCGCGCGAGGTCGCCGCCGGACTCGACGCCGCGCGAGCCGCCGGGATCGTCCACCGCGACCTCAAGCCCCACAACGTGTTCGCGGCCGAGACCGGCGACACGCGCGTGTGGAAGATCCTCGACTTCGGCGTCAGCAAGAGCGGCGGCACCGGCACGCTGACCAGAGGTCACGTCATCGGCACACCGGCGTACATGGCGCCCGAGCAAGCGAAGGGCGAAGACGTCGATCACCGCGCCGACGTCTACTCGCTCGCCGCGATCCTGTATCGCGCGATCACGGGCCACCCCGCGTTCACCGGCAAAGACGTGCCGACGACGCTCTACGACGTCGTGTTCCGAATCCCGACGCAGCCGTCGATGCTCGCGCCACTGCCCGCCGACGTCGATCGCGTGCTCGGCCTCGGGCTCGCGAAGCAGGCGGCCGATCGCTTCGCGACCGCGACCGAGCTCGCCGCGTGGTTCACCGCCGCGATTCGCGACGGGCTCGATCACGAGCAGCGCCGCCGCGCCGACGATCTCCTCGGCCGTCATCCATGGGGCACGCGGCAGACGTGACCATCGCAAGCCCGACGAATGTCGGGCGCGCAGCACCGCCGCGGGCAGTGCGGAGGTTGTCGACATTGCGCTTCGCAAATGGTACTCGTGGATAAAGCGCCGTTTGCATGAAGCGTGCACGCGTACTGATCTTGTGGAACCAGGTCGACGATGACGTCGTCGATCTGTGGCGCCGCGATGGCCGCAGGACACCCGACTGGGATCCGACGAAGATCGTCGAGCCGTGGGACACCGTCGCCGAAGAGATCGCGCTGATCGCGAAGTCGATCGAACAAGCCGGCCACGAAGTCGTCTCGTTCAACATCGAAGATCGCTTCGACTCGCTGCTCGGCGCGCTCGAACGCGAACGTCCCGATGCGGTGATGAACCTCGTCGAATGGTTCCACGACGATCTCGAGCACGAGACGCACGTGCCGGCGCTCTTCGAGCTGCTCGGGATCTCGTACACCGGCAATCGCCCGCTCGCGCTCTCGCTCTGCCAGAAGAAGCCCCACGCGAAGGCGTTGCTCGCCGCCGCCGGCTTGCCGGTGCCGCGCGGCATCGTGATCGAGACCGACAACGTCGCGCCGCCGGATGCGCAGCACGGCTTGCGCTATCCGTTGATCGTCAAGCCCGCGTTCGACGACGCCTCCGGCGGCATCGATGCCGGCTCGGTCGTGCGCACGCGCGCCGAGCTCGACGCGCGCGTCGCGATGGTCGTCGGCGATCACAAAATGCCCGCGCTCGTCGAAGAGTTCATCGAAGGCCGCGAGATCCACTGCGCGCTCATCGGCAACGATCCACCGACCACGCTGCCGCTCTACGAGATGCAGTTCAAGCAGGGCACGCTCGACAACGAAGGCCGCACGCTGCCCGGCATCATCACGTATCGCGCGAAATGGGATCCGTACAGCCGCGACTACTACGCGATGGAGAGCAAGTGCCCCGTCGAGGATCTGCCGGAGAAGCTCGTCGCGCACATCCAGTCGATCGCGGCACGTGCGTTTAACACGCTCGGTTGTCGCGACTACGCGCGCGTCGACATGCGCGTCGATCCCAAGACCAACGAGCCGTACATTCTCGAGGTCAATCCGAACCCAGATCTCGCCGACGGCTGCGCATTCGCGCAGTGCGTGCGCGCGAGCGGTCACACGTACGAACAAGCGATCCAGCAGATCGTCGGCTTCGCGCTCGATCGTGCGACCACGCGTACCAAACGCGAGCCGGCTCCGTCGGAGACGCTGCTTCGCGAATACCTGGCGCAACGCAATCGCTCCGCGCGCTGACGATTTCCTATATCTCTAGGGAAAAGTTGCGGGTGCTTCGGCGTTAAAGGGATGATCCGTTCGTCAACCCTTCAGGAGACCGTGCATGAGACGAGAGGTATGGATTGTGGCCGCGTGTCTGTTCGCCGCGAGCCCTGCGTTCGCACAAGCAGACCCCGACCAACCCGCGACACCGTCGCCGGGCGGTGGTGATGATGCGAACGGCACGGGCTCGGGTGCCCCATCGACGGCCGCGCCCGGAGCGACCGCCGCGGGCGGACAAGTCGGCGGCGCACCGATCATCGATCGACCGCTGACGCTCAACGCCAGCAAGATCGGCGCGTACGCCGACCTCGACATCTTGCGCGAATCGGCCGGCAACACCAGCAACACGTCGCTCGGCCTTCACCTCGGCGCCGGCTACGGCGTCAGCGACGCGCTCACCGTCGGTCTCGAGTATCAGTTCTCGCTCGCGAACGACTTCGAGATCAAAGGCCCGCTCTCGCTCTACGGCTCGTACTCGATCTTCCGCAACGACAAGCTGACGGTCGGCCTCTCCGCCGCACTGATCTTCGACTTCGACGCCGTCACGTTCAACTCGGACGGTACGACCTCGGACTCCGTCGACGTCGCGCTCTCGCTCGGCGCCGGCGCGCGCTACAAGCTGACGCCATCGATCGCCCTCTACACCGGCAACGCCAACGACTTCGGCGCCACCAGCGACGTCGGCCTCGTCGCCCCGAGCATCCTCGGCAGCCAGCTCTTGCTCGGCTTCAACAACGGCGCCCCGGTCGTGTTCCAGCTGCCGATCGGCGTCGCGTGGCAGGCCACGCCGCAGGTCTACGCATTCGCACAGACAGAGATCTTCGACGTCGTCCACGAGTCCATCACCGAGACGACGATGGCCGGCACGGTCTCGGTCTCGAACACCTCCAGCAACTTCTTGTTCGCCAACTACATCCCGCTCGAAGTCGGCGGTTTCTACACGGTCAACAAGAACCTCGACATCGGCGCCGCGCTGAACTTCGGCGACCTCGAGAACGGCGTGGACGCGCTCGCGTTCACGATCGCCGCTCGCTACTACAACTAGCGCGCAGCTACCGAACGACGACGACGCCCGCGGCTTGACAGCAGCGGGCGTCGTACGTCATCTATTTACTCCCCATTCCGGAGTAGCTCAGGGGTAGAGCAGGCGGCTGTTAACCGCCGGGTCGGGGGTTCGAAACCCTCCTCCGGAGCCAGAAGGCTTGAAATTTCGACGTCGCGCGTTGCCTTGTTGACGTGGTGGTCGGGCACACGTCGCCTGGTCTTTACGTGCGCCAGTCGACTGGTGCTAGATCGATCAGATGCCTCAGTCGGGTGGAGACGACGACACCGTCGCGTCGGGTGGCGTCCACCCGAATGCCGCGACGGTTCGCTCCGTCGCTGGCGATCCGAGCAACACGGAAACGATCGCATCTGGGGCGAGTCCCGTGCGGGCGACCAAGGTGCTGTCGGTCGTGCCGTTCGAGAGCTACCTGCGCATCGACGAGTATGCGCGCGGCGGGCTCGGCCGGATCATCCGGGCGAAGGACGAGCGCACCGGGCGCTTCGTCGCGATCAAAGAGATGCTCGCGGACAATGCCGATGCGGCCGCGCGTTTCGTTCGCGAGGCGGTAGTCACCGCGAACCTCCAGCACCCGGCGATCGTGCCGGTGTACGAGGTAGGCGAGTGGCCCGACGGCAAGCCGTTCTATGCGATGAAGCTCGTGCGCGGGCGCGCGCTCAGCGACGTGATCGCAGCGACCGCGGATCTCGACGGTCGGCTCGCGCTGATCTCGCACGTCGCCGCGGTCGCCGATGCACTCGCGTATGCGCACGGCGAGCGCGTGATCCATCGCGATCTCAAGCCGCACAACGTGCTGTGTGGCGCGTTCGGCGAGACGATCGTGATCGATTGGGGGCT
>DASXEF010000172.1:0-2152 GCA_036490255.1 Kofleriaceae bacterium | reverse complement strand
CGATCGCCGCCGCCGTTCGCTTTGCCGGGAAAACACCGGCACACGGCCGCCATGTAGACGCGCGATCGAAAGCTCGCTTCGTCGAGCCCGATTTCCGAGAACCACTGAAACATCGTCTTGCCCGCCGTCCACGCGAACGGTCTGCCGGCGGGGCCCTCTTTGATGCCGGGCGCTTGCCCGACGAGCATCACCGGTGACATCACAGGCTCGCCGGTGACGACCGGACCGATCATGTCCGCGCAATCGGAGCAGCCGCGCAAGCGCGTCACGTGGCGTCGGAGCTGAACTAGTGTGGCCGACACGGGGCGACACTATGCCGCATACGTATGACAACGCTCGTCCGGAGTTCACAGAGATCGGATGACGGCGAGATCACGGTGCACGTCCCGCTGCGCAAGGTAAAATCCACGGGTGAGCGAGCACGAAGCGCTGATCCGCCGTGTCCTGGACGGGAACTATCTGCCGTTGGTCGTCGTGCATCTGACGATCGACGAGGAGCCGGGCACGAGTGCCACGGCGAAAGTGAAGGTGAAGGAGGGTGATGCGACCGTCGATGTCGAAGGCACCGGCGTCGGTGTGGTCGACGCGATCTACAACGGACTGCTCGCGCGCTACGGCCGCGAGTACCAGTCGCTCAAGACGATCCAGATCGTCGGCTTTCACGTCACCGCCGACATGGGCAGCAAGAAGCGTCAGGACGGCGTCGACGCGGTCGGCAAGGTCACGCTCGATGTCACCAACTCCGAGGGCCGGCACTTCGCGTTTACCGATGCGTCGCGGTCGGTCTCGACGTCGTCGGCGCGTGCCGTGCTCGCGTGCGTCGAGTATTTCGTCAACGCCGAGCGCGCGTTCTTGACGCTGTACAACGCGCGTCGCGACGCCGCGTCGCGCGGTCGCGAGGATCTCGTCGCGCGATACACCGCGGAGCTCGCCGAGGTCGTCGAGGCGACCAGCTACGCTGAGGTGATCGCGAACCTGCGCAAAGAACTAGGGACGTAGTCCATTAGCGCAACTTGCACGCTGTAAGTGCATGAGATGTCTCGGGGTGCGAGGGACGGACTAAAGCGAGCGCGAAAACGCGGGCTTTACGTCGGATCGATTCGTCGTCGGAGAACGCCACAAAACCCACTTACTGTAGTGCGTCCCTGTTGGCATCAATGATCTCGCGACGTTTCGCGATCTAAGTTGCGCTAATGGACAACGTCCCCGCGACGCGGAGCAACAGGTCCTCACGGCCGTACGCGGCCGCGAGCTGCACGCCGATCGGTAAACCGGCCGCATTTTTGTAGAGCGGCAGCGAGCACGCGGGCTGACCGGTCGCATTGAAGACGGCGGTGAACGGTGCGAACGCGGCCGCGCGAAAGATGCCGGCGAGCGGATCGTCGGGCGGCGACTTGAAGTAGCCGAGCGGTACCGGCGGCTGCGTGACGGTCGGCGTCAGCCACAGATCGTAGCGATCCCAAAACCGCGCGATCCGCCGCGACGCGCGATGGATCCAGCGCCACGCGGCGGCGTACGTCGGCCCGCTGATCAAGCGGCCGAGCTCGCCCAAGGCCCACGTGAGTGCTTCGACGTCGTCGGGTGCGACCGGCCGGCCGAGCTTGAGCGACGTCTCGTCGAGCTCCATCGCGACGCCGACGACCCACAGCGACAAGAACCGCGGGATCCAATCGGGGTCGTGCAGCTCGGTGATCTCGGCGGGCTCGACGACGTGACCCTGCGCCTCGAGCAGCTTCGCCGCGTGTTGGACGGCGGCGACGCAATCGGGATGCGATTCGGCGAGGCCGCCGTCGACGTGCGGGTACCGCGTCGCGAAGCCGATACGCAGCTTGCCGGGCGGCACGGAGAGCTCGGCGGCGTACGAGCCGATATGCGGCGGCGCGCTGTACGGATCGCCGCTGACCACGCCGGCGAGCACATCCAAGACCGCCGCCGAATCGCGCACGCTGCGCGTGACGACGTGCTCGTTGACGAGGCCGCCGTTGACGTCGCCCAGGTTCGGCGCGAACGAGATCCGGCCGCGGCTCGGCTTGAGCCCGAACAAGCCGCAGCAGCTCGCCGGGATGCGAATCGAGCCGCCGCCGTCGTTCGCGTGCGCGATCGGCACGTGCCCGGCCGCGACCGCGCACGCCGAGCCGCCGCTCGAGCCGCC
>DASXEF010000411.1:0-6049 GCA_036490255.1 Kofleriaceae bacterium | reverse complement strand
CGAGTGCTATCGCCTGCTCGGCCTGCAGTCGTACTTCACCGCCGGCGAAAAAGAGATCCGCGCGTGGACGATCCGCAAAGGCGCGATGGGCCCCGAAGCCGCCGGCGTGATCCACACCGACTTCGAGAAAGGCTTCATCCGCGCGCAGGTCTACTCCGTCGACGATCTCGACAAGTACGGCAGCGAGACCGCGATCAAAGCCGCCGGCAAGCTCCGTGTCGAGGGCAAGGACTACGTCGTCCAAGACGGCGACGTGATGCTGTTCCTGTTCAACGTATAACAGGGACGTAGTCCATTAACTCAACTTGGAACCTGCAACCCCGCGACATCGCTCGTGCCATGAGGGACGGACTAAAGCAGAGCGAATCGCGACTCGCTCTCGCCTAGGCCGCGCACGGTGATCACCCAACGCCGCCTCGGCGTGCTCTCGGTCGCGATCGCCGCGGCGTCGTGGGGAACGTGGAGCCTGTTCCTGTATCCGGCGCACCTGCCGCCGGTGGTCACCGCGCCGATCATGATGATCGTCATGGGCGCGACTGCATGGCTGCTGTCGCTGCGCGAGCCGTCGCCGACGTGGGATCGCGTGGCCGTGCGCGCGCTCGCCGCGAACACGATCTGCGACACGATCAACGTCGCGGCGTTCTTCGCCGCGCTCGACACGACGACCGTCGCGATCGCCGTGATCTCGCACTACGCGGCGCCGATCATCGTCGCGCTGATCGATCCGACGAAAGGTGCGCGACTGGCCGCGTGCGTCGCGCTCGCCGGCCTCGCGATCATTCTCGAGCCATGGCGCGCGATCGATCATCAGGCGCTGCTCGGCGCCGGGCTCGGGCTGGTCTCCGCGTTCGCGTACGCCGGCAACGTGTTCGCGGTTCGCCAGGCCGCGACGAAGCTCGGCTCGGCACGCGCGGTCGCGTATCACTCGCTGATCGCCGGGGTGTTGCTGTCGCCGCTGCTCGTGATTCACGCCGGCGAGCTGACGATCGGCCCGGTTGCACGGGTCGCCGCCGGCGCGGCGTCGATCGGCGCGATTTCCGGCGTGTTGTTTGTCGCCGGCTTGCGCCGCATCGGGCCCGCGCGCTCCGCCGTGTTGACGTTCGCCGAGCCGCTGGTCGCCGTGCTCGTGGGCTCACTGTGCTGGAATCAGACACTGCACCCGATCGCGGCGGTCGGCGGCGCGATGGTGCTCGCGGCGGGCGTGCACGTCGCCCGGCAAGCGCGATAAGCTGGAGCTGTAAACATGATGGTCACCATCGCGATGCCGGCGCTCAACGAAGAGCACTACATCGAAGCGTGTATCGCGAGCGTGCAGGCGCAGGATTATCCGCGCGATCAGATCGAGATCCTCGTCGCCGACGGCCGCTCGACCGACAAGACCCGCGAGATCATCGCGCGGCTCGCCGTCGCCGACCCGCGCATCAAGCTGATCGACAACCCCGATCGTCTGCAAGCCGCCGGCTTGGGCCAGATGGTCAAGGCCGCGCAAGGCGACGTCATCGTTCGCATGGACGTGCACTGCGAGTACGCGCCCGACTACGTCCGCAAGTGCGTCGAGACGCTCGAACGCACCGGCGCCGACAACGTCGGCGGTGCGCAGCGCGCGCGCGCGAAGACGACGTTCCAGCGCGCGTTGTGTGCCGCGCTGACGAGCCCGCTCGGCGTCGGCGGCGCGCGCTATCGATCGGCCGACGCCGACGGCTTCGTCGACACCGTGTTCTTGGGCGCGTTCCGCCGCGCCGTGTTCGAGACGATCGGCCTGTGGGATCCGCGCGCGATCACGAACGAGGACAGCGAGCTCAACCAGCGCATCCTCGACAGCGGCGGCCAGATCTATCTGTCGCGCGACATCGTCGTGCACTACTACCCGCGCGATTCGTTCCAATCGCTCGCGAAGCAATATTACAAATACGGTCGCGGCCGCGCGCGCACGCTGCTCAAGCTCGGCAAGTTCTCGAACATCCGGCCCGCGATCCCGTTCGCGATGGTCGCGAGTGCCGCGGCGATGATCGCGAATCCGCTGCTGTGGCCTGCGCTGCCCGCCGCGATCGCGACGTACGCGCTCGCGACCGGCGCCGAAGCAGTTCGCGTCGGCCGCGGTGCCGGCATCGCCACCGTATGGCGGATCTTTCCGACGCTGCACCTGTCGCACGGCGTCGGCTTCGCCGCCGGGCTGTGGCAATACCTGCGCGATCCCGATTGGCCCGACGAGCCCGACCGCATCGCACCGCGCAAGGTCCAGCTCCGCGCGGTGTGACTCGTCGATGCGCCCATTGCATGCCAAGCTGGCGCGATGTCGGCGACGAAGACCCGCATCATGTACATCCAGCACGGCTGGGCGCCCGGCCGGATCGGTCGCGTGCGGCTGTCGAAGACCGGTCGTACGCTGCACTACCGCGAGGTCGAGCTGGTCGCGATCAGTAGCGGCTACAAGACGAACCACATCGACGTCGAGACGCGCGGCGAATACTGGATCTCCGGTCCGCGCAAAGACGGCCAGGACACGCTGTATCCAGGTGTCGTCGAGATCGACGACGACGTCCGCGAAGAGTACTGGCGCGACGTGCGTCGCGAGCCCGCGCACGTGCGCGAGACCTCGTTTCGCTCGCGCGGCGTGCACGGCAATCACGCGACGCGTTAGACGTAGCCGCGCTCGATCGCTTTGAGCACGGCGCGCACGCGATCGCGCACGCCGAGCTTCCGCAAGATGCTCGACACGTGGTTCTTCACCGTGCCCTCTGCGACGAACAACGCGCGGCCGATCTCCGCGTTCGAACAGCCGGTCGCGAGCAAGCGCAGAATCTCGCGCTCGCGTGTCGTGATCGGCTCGTCCGCCGGTCCCGGCACGCGCACGACGCTGTCGACGCGATCCGACAAGCCCGGCCGCAGCACGGTGCCGCCGGCGGCAACGACGCGGACGGCGTCGACGAGCCGCTCGAGCGTGACGTCCTTCATCAAGAACCCGCGCGCACCGGCGGCGATGATCTGCATCGCGGCGTCGGGATCGTCGAACGTCGTCAATACGAGCGTCGCGGGCAAGCACCGCCGTCGCGCGAGCTCGGCGACGACCTCGACGCCGTCGCGCGCGGGCATCCGCATGTCGAGGACGAGCACGTCGGGCTTCGTGCGCTCGGCGAGCTCGATCGCGGCGTCGCCGTCGGCGGCTTCGCCGACGAGCTCGAAGTCGTCGACGAGCCCGAGCAGCGTCTTGATGCCCTGGCGCACGAGCGCGTGATCTTCGGCGAGCGCGATGCGGATCATAGTGGCAACCGCGCCGTCACCGCGAACGCCGGCGCTGTCGTCACGTCGAGCCGGCCGCCGAGCTCCTCGAGCCGCGACCGCATGCCGCGCAGGCCGAAGCCGCTGCTCGATGGCTCGGTCGCGACGCCGTCGTCGTGCGCCTCGACGACGAGCGCCGCATCTTCCGTTCGCACGCGCACCCACACGTTCGCCGCACCGCGTGCGTGGCGCCGCGCGTTCGTGATGATCTCTTGCACGCACGACACCACGCAATGCGCGCGCCGCGGCTCGTCGAGCCGCAAGCTCTCCGGCGCATCGATGTGGATCGCGAGGCCAGGCACGTCGACGACGATCGCGCGAATCGCCGCGGCGATCGTCGCCGGCAGCTCGCGCTGCGTCGCCGCGACCACGGCGCGCACGTCCTCGAGCAAGCGCGCCGACAATGCGCGCGCCTGTGCGATCTGCTCGCGCGCCGCATCACCGCCGACGTGGGTCGCGACCTCGAGCTGCAGCGCGAGTGCCGTGAGATCGTGACCGATCACGTCGTGCAAGTCGCGCGCGATGCGCGTGCGCTCGTGCACCTGCATCAACGCCGCGCGCGAGTCGGCTTCGCGCTGCGCCGCTGCGATCGCCGCGACCGCGAACGCTTGAAACCCGGCGAGCGCGATCGTCTCGGCACCGCCGAGCACCGCACCGAGCGACGAGATCAGGCACGTCGCGACGATCGCCGTCTGCGCGATCGCGATCGCGGCGACGGCGCGCACGCTCAACACGAGCGCCGCTTGCGACGCGACGATCACGAGCGTGAGCGCACCGTACGGGCACGGTCGGATCAGCGCCATCGCGAGCATCGCCGGCACCATCGCGGCGAGCGCGACGATGCGGCGACGGCGATCGTCATGCGCCGCGGTCGCGCCGAGGTGAAACGCGATGCCGAATGCCGCGTACGCTGCGAGCCACGGCCACGGATCGGCATCGCCGCCGGTCAGGATCCGCAGCGTGCCCGCCATCGCGAGCAGCGCGTAGCCGATCCATCGCATCGCGCGCACCAGCTCCATGGCGTCACCATACGGTACCGGCGCGCGCCGGCATATATGCCGGAAGTCATGGTCCAGATCGTGACGACCGGCATATAGGCGGCGCGCACGCGAATCGCCAGCATGGCCGCATGAAGCTCTTGATCATCGCAATCGCAGGTCTCGCTAGTACCGCCGCCGCCGACGGCCTCCACGACTTCGACAGCGGTCTCGGTACGTGGAAGGAGCACACGACCCGGCTCGACAAGCCGCTCACGGGATCGAAGACGTGGTTTCCCGTCGAGGGCTACTCGTCGTCGTGGTCCGTGCTCGGCGGCCGCGTCAACGTCGTCGAGTACAACGGCGACGGCCCGAAAGGCCACCTGTCGCTGATCTCGATCCGGATCTACGACCCCGACACCAAGCAATGGCGGATGAACTTCTCGACGCCGTCGCGCGGCTCGCTGTGGCCGACGCCGATGGTCGGCACGTTCCACGACGGCCGCGGCGAATTCTACTCGCAAGACGACATCGACGGCCGCGCGATCCTCGTGCGGTTCTCGATCATCCCCGAGACCGCGACGACGCAACGCACCGAGCAGGCGTTCTCGAACGACGGCGGCAAGACGTGGGAGACCAACTGGATCAACGACTACACGCGCGTCGACTCGATCCCGACGCGCGCGGCGACCGAGCACCACGACTTCGACTTCGACTCCGGCGTCGAGAAGATCCACATCAAGAAGCTGTCGCACGGCACGTGGGCCGACTACACCGGCACGCACACGATCCACAAGTTATGGGGCGGGCTCGCCGACGTCGTCGAGCTCTCGGCCGACGGCCCGGCCGGTCACCTCGAAGGCGTCGGGCTGCGCATGTTCGATCCGGCGACGCACGAGTGGAACCTCAACTGGCTCTCGACCGGCACCGCGTACTTCGGCGTGCCCGCGTACGGTCGCTTCGCGAACGGCCGCGGCGAGTTCTACGACACCGAGCAGGTCGGCGATCGCACGGTGCTCGTGCGCGGCGTGTGGTCCGACATCACGGCGACGTCGTCGAAGTTCGAGCAGGCATTCTCGAGCGACGGCGGTCGCACGTGGGAGACCAACTGGATCACGTCGGCGAGCCGCTAGCTCGCAGAGACGGCTTCCGCGGCACCTCGTTTGGTCCACGGCCAGCGGCCGTCGTGCTTGAGCCGGATCAACAGATAGATCACGATCGCGATGTTGAGCGCGATCACGCCCGCCTTGAGCACATTCGCCTTCTCGACCATCTCGTAGACCTCGAGCGGGATGAACGAGACCGTGATGATCGTCGTGAAGTACTCGGCCCATGTCTTCCTGAACAGCAGGCCGAAGCCTTCGACCAAGAACAGCGCCGCGTAGAACAACGCCGCGATCGAGATGATCTCGAACGTATGCGGCTTCATATTCGCGATCTTCGCGATCGCGTCGTGCAGGTAGTGATTGCTGGGCTGGAACTGGCCGATCCATTGGCGCACGCCGTGCGAAAACGCGCCCACGGCGACCAGCACGAGCAACGCCGCCTTGACGAGCTTGAACGCGCCGATGAGCACCATGACGGTGTCGCTGCGTTTCGAGGCCATGTCGAAGCATGCAGCAAGACCCGCGCCTGCGCTAATCAGCGCCCGAGCTAGCAGGCCGCTGAGAAACTAGTGTCGCGTCCTGGTCGCGAGCGCTCTGCTCGCGCGTAGCCGCTGCGCTTGCGCGGCTGCCTCCCGCATCGGTGCCGCCCGCTCCTTGCTCGCTCGGGTGCGTCTCTGCTTTCGCAGT
>DASXEF010000388.1:0-2533 GCA_036490255.1 Kofleriaceae bacterium | reverse complement strand
AGGACGCAGACGATCTCGGTCGCCAGCACCTCGTTGAGCACGCTGATCACGCGCTTGACGTCGGCCTTGTACGCTTCGGTGATCGATCCCTCGCCCATCTTCGTGCGGGCCCGCTTGCGGATCGCCTCGATGTCGCTCTTGAACTCGTTCATGGGGCGGTCGTAACGCAAGGGCTGCGCCTAAGCAACCGTACGGAACCATGTGTCGCGGACGTGCGCCGGCGCGCGCCAGAGCGGCGCCGCTCGGGTATCCTCGTCGAGCCGTGCTGCGATGGCCGGGCAACTTCGTCCACTTCGTGTTTCTGGTGATCGTCTTGTTGATCGCCAGCGTCGCCTATGGGCTCGGCCGACTCGGCATCGCGCTGTTCGTGTGGGGCGACGCTCGCCCGCGCGCGCTGGCGCGACTGCGCGGCTACCTGCTGCGCGTGACCATGTCCCTGCTCGGCGCGACGTTCATCAAGCTCGGTCAGGTGATGAGCACGCGGCCCGACCTGTTTCCGCCCGAGATCATCGACCAGCTGCGGCTGCTGCAAGACCGCTTGCCGCCGTTCGGGTTTCGCCGGGTGCGCCAGACGATCGAGACCGACCTCGGCAAGCCGCTCGCCGAGCTGTTCACCGAATTCGACGAAAAGCCGGTCGCGGCGGCCAGCGTCGCGCAGGTACATCGCGCGCGGCTCGCCTCCGGCCGCGAGGTCGCGGTCAAAGTCTTGCGGCCCGGCGTGCGCCGTCAGGTCGAGCGCGACGCGACGATCTTGCTCGCGCTGGCGCGGTTCGCGGCGCTGTTTCCGAGCCTGCGCGCGAACGATCCGGTCGATCACACGCGGCACTTCGTGGAGGCGATCCACGATCAGACCGACTTGGAGCTCGAAGCCGTGAACTACACGCGGTTTCGCGCGAACTTCGCCAACGCACCCGACGTGTCGTTCCCCGAGGTCGTCGCCGAGCTGTCGAGCAGCCGCGTGCTGACGATGGAGTTCGTACGCGGCGCCAAGATCGACACGCTGCCGCGCGGCAAGTTCCCCAAGCTCGCCGGCACGGTGCGGATGACGATGCTGAAGATGTGCTTCGACGACGGCTTCGTCCACGCCGATCTGCATCCCGGCAACATGGTCGTTCAAGACGACGGTCGGCTCGTGATCTTCGACGCCGGCCTCGCGAAGCAGCTCGAGGGCGATGTGCTCGCGCAGTTCATCGACATCTCGAAGTGCATCGCGATGGGCTCGCCCGACGACATCGTCGCGCACCTGCGCCGCTTCCACACGTACCTCGACACCGTCGACTGGGACAAGCTCAAGCTCGACGTCACCGAGTTCGCCGTGAAGTTCCGCGCCAAGGACACCGCGAAGCTCGAGTACGGCGAGCTGATCGGCGACTTGTTCGCGCTCGGCCGCAAGCACAACGTGCGGCCGCTCACCGACATGATGATGGTGCTCGTCGCGCTGATCACGGCGCAGGGCATCGGCAAGATGCTCGAGCCCGAGCACAACATCTTCGCGACGCTCGCGCAGTTCCTGGTCCCGATCCTGATCCGGCGCAACGAGCGGGTGCCCGACACGGCAGAAGCCAAGGCAGCGGGCGCGTGACGATCGCGCGGGCGGCGGCGGCGGTGGCGGTGATGGTGGCGTGTCATGCAACGCCGGCGACGACGACGCCGCCGGTCGCCGTCGATCCGACGCCGGAGCCGCGGCACGTCGCGACGCCGGCCGATCCGGCGCTGCCGCGCGAGCTCGCGTCGCCCGCGCCGGAGCCCGAGCAAGCGAACCCGGCGCAGCTCGCCGTGCTCGCGCGCTGGCCGCTGCGCTTCAACGAGCATCCCGAGGACGAGCCGAGCTTCGACATCGCCGGCGCGCTCGCCGATCCCGGCGTCACGTGGCAAGACCTGTGTAAACGCGGCGCGCAGTTTCGGCATCTCGCGAAGGATCAAGATCTCGTCGCGTACCTGAAGGTCTGGTGCACCGACGACGCCGGCGACGCGCTCTACCAGCTCGGCCTGCTCGCGCACTCGAACATTCGCGGCATCGCCGAGGCGATCCGGACCGACACGGCCCGGCTCATCGCCGATCACGTGATGGGCAACAGCGTCGAGGCGATGCTGCGCCACGCGCACCTGATCGACGCGCCGACCGTCGATCTGATCGCGGCGTCGTACCTCGAGCTCGGCAAGCTCGACGAGGCGTACGCGATGGACCGGCTCGCGCAGACGCTCGACGCCGCGCCGACCGATGCGACCACGTGTCATCGCTTGGCGCGCGAGCTCGTCCTCGATCGCGACGACGAATCGCACGCGACCGCGACGCAGTCGCTCGAGCACCTCGCCGAGCCACGGCGTGCGACGCCGCAAGATCTCCATCCGCCGCCACCGGACCCCGCGTGTGTCGAGGTCGCGACCGCAGCCGGGCTCGTGACGACGCCCGTCACCATGAAACTGTACGAGGCGCGGCACGCGTGGCCGAGCGGCCCGTCGTCGTATGCGGAATGGCAAGGCGCGTTCGACGCCGCGCTCCGCGCGTTCCCCGATCCGCGCGCGATCGAGC
>DASXEF010000312.1:0-2771 GCA_036490255.1 Kofleriaceae bacterium | reverse complement strand
GTCGGCCGTGTGTACGAAGGTGCGCCGTTGCGCGACGTGCTCGCGGGCGTCTCGCCTGCACTCGATGCGCTGGTCGCGCGCTGTCTCGCACGTGACCCGGGACAGCGCTTCGGCTCGGGCGGCGAGCTCTACGCGGCGCTCGTACGCATCGCCGACCACGACACGACACCGCTCGTCACGCCGGCTCTCCCACACGCGACCACGACGCTGTCGGCTTCGGCATTGGCGTTCGAGCCAGCATCCGAGCGCCGGTCGTCGCCGGCGGTGCTCGGCGTCGTCGCGGTGATCGCGACGCTACTGTCGGTCGCGACGGGATGGCGCATCGCAAAACACACCGCGCCGCCGTCGCTGGTTGCTTCGATGAGCGACTTCGCGCCGGCGGCCCAACCAATCGTCTCCCTATCAGCCATCGGCGCCTGTTACCGATAGCTGCTTGCGACGATGCGGGATCCCGCCTACCGTCGAGGTTACAGCGCGCGCGGTGGCGAGCTGAGAATGATCGGCACCAACGATCCGACCCGCAGTCTTGGCGCTAGCTCGACGGATCGCCTGGAGCTGGCGCAGCCGCCGAGGCTTGTCGTCGGCGAGACGCTCGGCCGCTATCAAGTGCGCCGCTTGCTCGGCCAAGGCGGCATGGGCCAGGTCTACCTCGCGCGCGACGTCGTGCTCGGTCGATCGGTCGCGCTGAAGATCGTCGGCGGCATGCACGACACCGATCGCTTCCTCGACGAAGCGCGTGCGATCGCGCGGCTCAACCACCCGAACATCGTCCAGCTCTACGATTTCGGCGTCTATCGCTCGGGCATCTATCTCGCGCTCGAGTACGTCGACGGCATCACGCTGCGCGAACGCGTGCATCGCGGCACGCTCGAGCTCGACGAGATCTTGCGCCACGTCCGCGCCGTCGCCGACGCGCTGCAACACGCGCACGCATCGAGCGTGTTCCACTGCGATCTCAAGCCGAGCAACGTGATGATCGGCCGCGACGGTCGCGTTCGCGTCGTCGATTTCGGGCTCGCGCGCACCGCCGACACCAACACGAAAAACGCCGGCGGCACACCCGATTGGATGGCGCCCGAGCAATGGCTCGGCGACGCCGTCGGCGATCGCGTCGACTCGTGGGCGCTCGGCATCGTGACCGCCGAGCTGCTCGCCGGCGCACATCCGCTCGGCGAATCGCAAGAAGTCCGCCGCCGCACCGCAATGGATCGCGATCGCGTCGCGAGCTGGACGTGCCCGCGCACCGACGCGCCGGCATCGATCGTCGAGCTCGTCACGCGCTCGCTCGAGTACGTGCCGCTCCAGCGCCCGACCGCCGCCGACTGGAAGCGCGTGCTCGACGAGACCGTCTCGCATCGCGGCGACGCCCTCGACGAAGACGGCCCGTATCCCGGGCTCGCCGCGTTCGGCGAAGGTCACGCGCGCTTCTTCTTCGGCCGCGAGCCCGAGATCGACGAATTCCTCGAGCGCCTGCGCGAAGCGACCGTGCTGCCGATCGTCGGTCCGTCGGGCGCCGGCAAGTCGTCGTTCCTGCACGCCGGCGTGATCCCGCGATTGCGCGCGCGCGAGCGCTGGAGCGTGATCGCGTTTCGCCCCGGCACCGATCCGCTCGGCCAGCTTGCACGCCACGTGATCGGCGCGGCGAACGAGCGCCACGTCGACATCGACGCCAAGTCGCAAGCGAACACGCTGCGCACCGATCTGCTCGAAACCCCGACGCTGCTCGCCGCGCGCCTCGCGACGCTCGCCCGCGCGCTCGATTCGCGCGTGCTCGTCGCCGTCGATCAGTTCGAAGAAGTGTTCACGCAATGCGCTTCTGAGACCGAGCGCGCCGCATTCTTGTCGGCGCTGCTCTCGGCCTCCGACGATCCACTCGATCCGGTGCGCGTCGTGTTCACTGTGCGCGACGACTTTCTCGGCCACATCCACGGCCTGCACTCGCTGTTCGTGATCCAGAAGCTCGGCCCGAGCGCGTTGCGCCGCACCGTCACCGGCCCGCTCGCGCGCTACCGCTACGAGCTCGACGATCCGTCGCTGATCGACGATCTGATGAGCGAGGTCGGCGCGACCGAAGTCGCCGATCTACCGCTGCTCCAGTTCGCGTGCCGCACGTTGTGGGACGGCCGCGACTCGAGCGCGCGCAAGCTTCGCCGCGCGACGTACACCGAGATGGGCGGCGTCGCCGGCGCACTCGCGCATCACGCCGAACGCGCACTCGCGCAGATGACGCCCGACGAGCGCCGCATCGCGCGCCAGATCTTGCTCCAGCTCGTCGCCGGCACGACGCGCCGCACGGTCGCACGCAGCGAGCTCGTCGCGCGGCTCGGCGCCGCCGCCGATCCGGTGCTCGACAAGCTCGTCGCGACACGCCTGCTCGTCCAGCGCGTCGGCGACGACGGCACCACGAGTGTCGAGATCGCTCACGAATCGCTGCTCGCGACGTGGAACCAGCTCGCCCGCTGGATCGACGAATCGCGCGACGAGCGCCGCCTGCTCGACGAGCTCGACGATGCCGCCTCGCTGTGGGAGCGCCGCGGCCGCCGCGTCGAAGAGACGTGGTCGGTCGGCGATCTCGCCGCCGCGCGCCATCGCGCCGCACAGCTCGATCTCAAGCTGCCGCCGCGCATCGAGGCGTTCTTGGAAGCCGGCGAAGATCGCTCCGATCGCGCGCGTCACCGTCGGCGCTTGCAGTTCGCCGGGCTGCTCGGCGCGGCGGCGATCGTCGGTGGGCTCGCGGTGATCTACGGCGGGCGCTATCTGCGGCGCGAGCA
>DASXEF010000279.1:0-5747 GCA_036490255.1 Kofleriaceae bacterium | reverse complement strand
GCATCGTCGAGTGCGGCGGCGCGTTTCCGTGCGCGTGCAGCGGCGCCGGCTGCGATTAAGTGCCCGGCTTGCGCTCGACGACCATCGCGGTGAGCTCGGCCGAAACTTTACGGCTATCGCCTTCGTTCGCTTTGATCGTCTCCGCGAGCCGGCCGGCGATCGCGACGGCCTCGTCGACCGGCGCACCTTCGGTGAGCTGCTCGTAGATCCGTTCGGCTTTGACGTCGCGCGCGCGAACCTTGTCGTCGATGTGCTGCTCGCCGGGCAGCTCGACGCGCAGCTCGCGAACGATCATCTGCAGCCCGGCGGCGACCGGCAGCGCGAGCAACGCGCCCAAGATACCGAGCAGCGTGCCGCCGACGAGCAACGCGACGAGCACGAGCGCCGGCGACAGCCGGAGCGTGCGGCCGTAAACGCGCGGCACCAAGATGCGGCTCTCGAACTCCTGGTAGAGGAACATCGCGATCGCGACGATCAGCAGCGCGCCGGTGCCTTGCCCGCTGACCGAGATGATCGCCGGGGCACTCGCGACGTAGCCGCCGACGAACGGGATCACGTCGGTGAGCCCGGCGAACATCGCGAGTGCGAGCGCGTCATCGACCTTGAACACGGTGAGCAGGCCGAACGTGAAGATCGTGATCGCGACCGACGTGATCACCTGGCCGCGCATGTAACCGCCGACGATGACCTTGAGCTCGAGCAGGATGCGCGCGAGCTTGATGTGGTACTGGCGCGGCACGAGCGCGTAGACCAGCGCCTTCGCGCGGCCCGGATCGGCGAGCAGATAGAGCGCCAAGAAGACGGTCGTGACCGCGTAGCCGATCGCCGACAAGATGTCGCCGGAGTATCCGAGCAGCGCGTTGCCGGCGCGGACGACGAGCTCGTCGATCGGCACGGCTTTGACCGTCTTGACGAACGGTGCGGCGAGCTTGTACTGGCCCAAGAAGTTGACGAGCTTGCTGCGCTCGGCGGGCGCGTTCTCGATGATGTGCTGGAGCTGTGCGATCAGCGGCGGGATCGTCAGGATCAAGATCGCCGCGAAGCCGAGCGCGATCCACAGGAACACCAGCGCGAGCGCGCGACCGCGTCCCAACCCGCGGCGCTCGAGCCATGCGACGAGCGGATCGAACGTGCCGACCAGCACGAGCGCGACGATCATCACGAGCAGCACGTTCCACAGCCGCACCGAGAGCCACACGGCGCCGACGAGGAGCAAGATGAGCAACAGCGTGCGCGGCGCGACTTCGATCCGCGTTCTGCGATGGCCGTCGTCGTCGTCGCTCACACGATCGATACTACGTCATGCGCAGCAGGTCCGTCGGCTCGTCGTCGGCGAACTCGGCGAACAAGCGCACCGGTCGCGGCTCGACGTGACGTGCGATGACGCGCATCAGCTCGTCGGCTTCGAACGGCTGTGGCAGAAACGCAGCCGCGCCGATGTGTGCGGAAATCTCTGGCGCGAGCGGCGAGCTCGACACCAGCACGACCGGCGGCGGATCGGGCAGCGCGTGAAGCGCGCGTGCGAGATCGGTCGCGATCGACGGATCGTCGACGACGATCACATCGATGCCGCCTTCGCTCGTGCGCGAAAATGCATCTGCCGCGGTGACTGCGCCGACGACCTCATGACCTGCTCCCCGCACCGTCGCCCCCAACCGGTCTTGATGATCTGGTTCGGCCTCGACGACGAGGATACTGCCCATCGCTGCAGAGCCTAACCCGCAACGACCGGCGCGATCCGGTCCGCGAGTCGACTTTCACTAACCGGTGCTGCTCGGCGGATCTGACTTGCGTTTGGCGCGATCGTGGCCTTCGGTCCAGCCAATCTCTTTGGTCAGCGCCATCGCGTCTTGGATGCGATTCGGCATCACGACGGCCGGGTTCGGCACGTCGCTGAGCAATAGCTCGGCGGTCGCGCGCCGGTCGCCGAGGTTGCGCATCTCGGCGAGCGCGGATGCGCGATAGCGCTCGGCTTTGTTGCCGAGCCCGACGGTGTCGCACAGCGACGCGAGCAGCTGTTGGACGCGTGCCGCACCGAGTCGAGACTGCACCCGCTGCGCGTGGAACAGCGCGGCCTCGGCGAGCCGCAGTGCGCGATACGCATCACCTTCGGCATCGACGATCTGCGCCTGCGCGCGTAGCACGCGCCAGAACGCGTGCGGGCCGTCGAGCGTCGTGAAGCCTTCGCCGAGCGTCGCGAGATCGATGCACTCGGCGAGCTCGCGGTTCGCAGCGGTCGGATCACCGGCCCGCAACAGCGCCGACGACAGATCGAGATAGAGCTCGCACACCAGGTTCATATCGCCGGTGCCGATCGCGCGCCCGACACCGCGCCGCAGTGCGGCGATCGCGCCTTCGACGTCGCTCTCCGACAGCGAGATCGCCGCGCTCGCGCGATCGATCATCGCGGAGAAGCTCGGCGCGCTCGACCAACCGCGCGCTTCGGCGAGGATGCCGCGGGCGAGCGCGGTCTCACCGCGGGCGCGCAGCACGTCGGCGAGCTTGACCGACAGGCTGACGAACAGCTCGTCGGCGTTCGCGATCTCGCCGGTGAGCATCGCGGCACGGACTGCCACGAGTGCGCGATAGAAGTAGTGGCTCGCGCCCGAGTCGTCGAGCTGCGCCGCACAATGATCGCCAGCGCGCCGCATCAGCTCGACGGCTTCGCGCGCGTGGCCCGCGAGATCGTGATGATGGCCGAGCAACCCGACGTCGGCCGAGAGCTTGCTGCACGCCTCGGCGGCCTGCGAGTGCAGCGAGCGGCGCACGTCGGCCGGCGTCGCGTCGTAGACGATCTCGCGGACGAGCCGGCTCGAGAACGCGAGCTGACCTGCGGGATCGCGGCCGAGCAAGCCGTGAACTTCAGCGTCGGAGAGCGCCGGATCGAGCGCCTCGTGCGACATCATCGCGCGCAGCAGATCGAGCGGCGGCTCGATGCCGAGCACGGCGCCGGCCTGCAAGGCTTCGCGCGTCTCGCGCGACAGCATCGAGAGGCGCGCGGCGATCAAGTCGGGCAACGAGACCTTGGTGTCCTCGGCTTTGCCGCCTTCGAGCAGGTAGCGCACGACGTGGTCGACGTGGCCGGGATACGCGCGCGTGGTCTCGAACAGCTGTTGCACCGGCGGCAGGTTGCGCACGCGCGGTCCGATCGCGCGCACGATCTCGTCGAGATCGCCGGAATCGAGCGCGCCGATCTCGAGCCGAGCGAGCGAGCTCGGCCATTGCGCGCCGAATGCCGCGGTCGTCGTCATGACGATCGGCGGCAGTGCGAGCTCGGAGACCTCGGTCGCGCGGCGCAGGATTTCGAGGCTCGGGTGATCGAAGCGGTCGATGTCCTCGCAGACGATCGCGGTCGGATGCTGCGCGCCGGCGCGTTCGAGCGCGCGCAGCGCCGACCAGACCATCTCGCGGCGGCGCACGGGCGGCTCGAGCTCGAGCAGCGACGTGTTGTGGCCGAACAGCTGCGCGATGCCGGGCACGTCGCGTTCGTTGAGCCCGTGCGCGAGCGTCGCGGCACGCAGATCGTCGAGCGTCGCCGCCGCCGGCAAGCTCAAGATCGCGGCGAGCAGCGAGCGAATCGGATAGTACGGCGCCGCGAGGCCACTCGGATCGGCGCCGACCTGGTAGACGAGCCGCGTCTCGCTCGTGATGTGATCGTACGCGCGGCGCAGCAGCGTCGAGCGACCGGCGCCTTCTTGGCCGATCACGAGCAAGCCGGCGTTCGGGCCCGCCGGGCGCTTCAAGTGAACGACGAGCGTGTCGAGCTCGCCGGCGCGACCCGTGAACGGCAGCGGCAACACCGACGCGGTCTGAAACACCGTCGGGATCTCGACCGTCTTCTGGATCTGCAGCCGCGGCGTGCCGCACTCCGGGCAGTACTTCCAGCTCGGCTGACACGACATCCCGCACGACATGCACTTGTCGATCGACGGAACGTTGCGCAGCTTCGCGCGGATCATGAGGATCGAGTCGCGCATGTCGGCCGCGCTCGCATAGCGATCGGTCGGATGCTTCGCGAGCGCCTTCGCGATCACGGCATCGACCTCGCGCGGCACGCCGTCGCGCCGCGACGTCAGCAGCTGCGGCTGGACCTTGAGATGGTTCGTGAGGATCTCGGTGGTCGAGCTCGCGAAGAACGGCGTGCGCTCGACGAGCAGCTCGTAGAGGATGATGCCGACCGCGTACACGTCGCTCGCGAACGACGGCGGCGCGCCGCTGATCACCTCGGGCGCCATGTACTCCGGCGTGCCCGAGATCGAGCGATCTTCGTTGGCATCGCGCGGGCCGCCGAGCGTGGTGACCAGCCGCGCGATGCCGAAGTCGACGATCTTGACGGTGTCGACGCCGGCGCGCCGCTGGTCGAGGATGATGTTGTCGGCTTTGAGATCGGCGTGGACGACGCCGGCGAGGTGCGCTTCTTCGATGCCGTAGAGCGTCTGCGCGATGATGTCGAGCACGCGATCGACGGCGAGCGGGTTCTCGTTGACGAGCAACTGCGTCAGCGTCGGGCCCTTGACGTACTCCATCGCGAGATAGAGCAAGCCGTCGGGCGCCTGGCCGTAGTCGATGATCGAGACGCAGTTCGGATGGTTGAGCCGCGACGCGCTCATCGCCTCGCCGCGGAACCGCGCGATCATCCGCGTGTCGGCGGACAGCTCTTCGTTGAGGATCTTGACCGCGACGGTGCGACCGAGCGCGATCTGGTCGGCTTTGTACACGGCTCCGCTGCCGCCGATGCCGATGCACGCGGTTAGCTTGAACTTGTCGCCGAGGACACGGCCGACCAGCTTGAGCGATTTCGCTACAAGGTCCTGCACCACCCAGCCTCGCCGGAATCGTACCTCAAACGCGCTCGATGATCGCAGCGATCCCCTGGCCGACGCCGATGCACATCGATGCGAGCCCGTATTGGACGGACCGTTGCTGCATCTCGATCATCAAGGTCAGGATCATGCGAGCACCCGACGCGCCGAGCGGGTGGCCCCACGCGATCGCGCCGCCGTTGACATTGACGCGCTCGGGATCGAGCCCGAGCTGCTCGATGCACGGGAGTGCCTGCGCCGCGAACGCCTCGTTGAGCTCCGCGAGCTCGATCTTCTGCGCGGTCAAGCCGGCGCGGCCGAGCGCTTTCTTCGACGCCGGGATCGGCCCGAGGCCCATGTAGCTCGGCTCGACGCCCGCCGATGCGCCCGCGACATAACGGGCTTTCGGCGTCAGGCCGAATTCTTTGATCGCCGACTCGCTTGCGACCAAGACCGCGGTGGCACCGTCGTTGAGGCCCGACGCGTTGCCGGCGGTGACCGAGCCGCCCTTCGCGAACGCCGGCTTGAGCTTCGCGAGCTGCTCGATCGTCACGTCGGGGCGCGGATGCTCGTCGACCGAGAACGTGGTCGCGGTGCCCGATTTCTTGTCCACGCCGGTGACGATCGGCGTGGTCTCGAGCGCCATGCGGCCCGATGCGAGCGCCTTGCCGGCGCGTTGCTGCGACGTCAGCGCGAAGCGATCCTGCGCCTCGCGCGAGACGTTGTACTTCTCGGCAACTTTCTCGGCGGTCTCGCCCATCGCGAGCGTGCCGTGCGCCTCTTGCAGCTTCGGGTTGATGAATCGCCAGCCGAGCGTGGTGTCGTAGAGCGTCTGGCCGCGGCCGAATGCTTCGCTCGCTTTGCCCATCACGAGCGGTGCGCGCGTCATCTGCTCGACGCCGCCCGCGATCACGAGATCGGCTTCGCCGGTCATGACGCTGCGCG